>NZ_JBFBJL010000040.1:0-86563 GCF_040686075.1 Streptomyces sp. NPDC086519 | reverse complement strand
AGTCGATGTCCGTCTCGAAGTCGATCCGGGGGCTGCCGGCGCGGACGGTGACCGTCTGGACGATCGTCGAGCCGTTGCCGAAGGGGCGCGTGACCGGCGCCGGTCAGGCCACCCCGCGCATCACTCCGCCTCCGCCTCCGCCTGACGCGCCGCCGCGTCGATCGCCGCCAGCGACTTGCGGACCTGGTTACGGTCGGTGGTGTACCAGAAGTCGGGCAGTGAGGACTTGAGGTAGCCGCCGTACCGCGCGGTGGCCAGCCGCTGGTCGAGTACGGCGACCACGCCGCGGTCCCCGGAAGCGCGTACGAGCCGGCCGGCGCCCTGGGCCATCAGGAGCGCGGCGTGGGTGGCGGCGACCGCCATGAAGCCGTTGCCGCCGGCGTCCTCGACGGCCTTCTGCCGGGCGCTCATCAGCGGATCGTCCGGGCGCGGGAACGGGATCTTGTCCATGACGACCAGCTGGCAGCTGGGGCCGGGGACGTCGACGCCCTGCCAGAGCGACAGCGTGCCGAAGAGGCAGGTCCTGGGGTCCGCCGCGAAGTTCTTGATCAGTTCGCCGAGGGTCTCCTCGCCCTGCAGCAGTATCGGGAACTCGGGGATCCGGACGCGCAGTTCCTCCGCGGCCTGCTGGGCGGCCCGCATCGAGGAGAAGAGGCCGAGGGTGCGGCCCCCGGCGGCCTGGATCAGCTCGGTCAGTTCGTCGAGCATGTCGGCGCGGTCGCCGTCCCGTGCGGGGCGCGACAGGTGCTTGGCGACATAGAGGATGCCCTGTCTCGGGTAGTCGAAGGGCGAGCCGACGTCGACGCCCTTCCACTTCGGGAGGTCGTCGCCCTCGGTGCCCTCCGGGGCGAGGCCCAGGGAGGCGCCGACGCCGTTGAAGTCGCCGCCGAGCTTGAGGGTCGCCGAGGTGAGGACGACCGAGCGGTCCGCGAAGAGCTTCTCCCTGAGCAGGCCGGACACGGACATGGGGGCGACCCGGAGAGAGGCACCGAAGCGGTCGTGACGTTCGTACCAGACGACGTCCCACTCGGAGCCGTTCACGATCCGCTCCGCCACGTCGTGCACGGTCTCCACGGAGGCCAGCGCCTGCTTGCGGACCGCGTCCTCGTCCTGGACCGACTTGTCGCGGGTCGTGCCGAGCGCGGAGATCACGGTGCGGGCTGCGTCCCTGAGCGCCGCCAGGGCGTAACCGAGATCCTCCGGGATCTCCTCCAGGCGGCCCGGCAGAGCCAGCTCCATCAGCCGCTCGAAGCCCTCGGCGGCGGTCTGGAGCTGGTCGGCGGCCTTCTCGTCGACCAGCCTGGCGGCGCGCCGGACCGCACGGTTGACCTGACCCGGGGTGAGTTCGCCGGTGGCGACGCCGGTGACCCGGGAGACCAGTTCGTGCGCCTCGTCCACGATCAGCACCTCGTGCTGCGGAAGGACCGGGGCGCCCTCGATGGCGTCGATCGCGAGCAGGGCGTGGTTGGTGACGACCACCTCGGCGAGCTTGGCGCGCTCACGGGCCATCTCGGCGAAGCACTCGGCGCCGTAGGCGCACTTGGAGGCGCCCAGGCACTCCCGGGAGGAGACCGAGACCTGGGCCCAGGCCTTGTCGGAGACGCCCGGCGTGAGGTCGTCCCGGTCGCCGTTCTCCGTCTCGTCGGCCCAGTCCCGCAGGCGCAGCAGGTCCTGACCCAGCTTGCTGGTGGGCGCGGCCGCCTCGAACTGGTCGAAGAGGCCCTCCTCCTCGTCCTGCGGCATGCCCTCGTGCAGCCGGTGCAGGCACAGGTAGTTCGACCTGCCCTTGAGCATGGCGAACTCCGGGCGCCTGCGCAGCAGCGGGTGCAGGGCGTCGACGGTGCGCGGCAGATCCCGCTCGACGAGCTGTCTCTGCAGGGCGAGGGTCGCCGTCGCCACGACGACCCTCTCCCCGTGCGCGAGCGCGGGCACCAGATAACCGAGCGACTTTCCGGTACCGGTGCCGGCCTGGACCAGCAGATGGGATCCGTCATCGATCGCTTCGGCGACCGATTCGGCCATGGTCACCTGGCCGGGGCGCTCCGTACCGCCGACAGCTGTGACAGCGGCATGCAGGAGTTCAGGGAGTGAGGGCTTCGTCATAGCGCGACCACCCTACGACCCGGCACTGACAACCGGGCGATCAAACCGGGGACGGGGGGTGAGATCACGCCGGGGGCTCCTGGACGGACAGGCCGAGGGGGACGGACAGGCCAAGGGGGACGGGCAGGACAAAGGGGAAGGGCGATACAAGGGGGAAGGGCGGGCTGGTCGGAATTCTTTCGGACGGCCGGGAACTCGATCGGTCACCGCTTCGTACTACATGTGTACGCGCCATCACTCAGCGCTACATCAGATGACGTAGGGACCGGTCCCGGATCATGAGGGCGGCCCGTTTGCCAGGCAGGTCGACCTCGGCGGCGTAACGGAAGCCCGCGTTGAGGAAGGCGGCCACGGAGGGGGTGTTATGAAGGTCGGGTTCCGCGACGACGCGCGCGCAGGCGGGGCGGTGGTCGAGTACGAGATCGGCCACGGCTCTGAGCAGGGCGGACCCCAGTCCCCGGCCCCGGTCGGCGACATCGCCGACGAGGAGGTGGACGCCGGTGTCGTGCGGGCGGGCCGGATAGTGGCGGGCGAGCGGGTCGAGGTCGGCTCGATAGATCTCCCAGTAGCTCATCGGGGTGCCGTCGAGCACGCCCAGGCACGGCACGCTCCGTCCGTCTCCCGTGAGCTGGGCGCGCAGATGGTCCTCTGTCTGCGCCTGTGAACCGGCCAGTTGCCAGAAGGCGGCCACGGCGGGGTCGTTCATCCACCCGCCGATGATCGGCAGGTCGCGCTCGACGTGCACCGGCGTCAGGTGGAAGAGGCCGACGGGGCTCTCGACGGGGCCCCAGGTACCGACCTCGTCGAGCAGGTCGAGCGTGCCCGGGAGGCTGAGCAGGCCGGGCGAGCCGAGGGGACCGGGTCGGTCATGGGTCGGTCCTGGCGCTCGTTCGTCGGGGTCGGGCGTCTTCCCGGCGATGGGGGCGAGGAGTTCGTCGGGCAGGCGGAGGTCCAGGGTGTCCTCGCAGTCCCTGCTGTCCTCGGCGGGTCCGCGCCGGCCGGGGTCGCCGGGGTGGCCAGAGGGTCCGGGGTGCACCGGGACGGGGCCTGTGTCGGCGCTCGCGTCGGTGGGAGGCATGGTGCGCTCCTCTCAGGAGAAGAGGTGGGGCATGTTCCTCGGGCGGAGACGGTGTCGGTGGGCTCAGGAGAGCTACGAGTGGAGGGGGTTGGCGATGGTGACGTAGACGGACTGGGTGTCGACGGGGCCTGTGAGCTCGTCGAGGCCGCGCAGCCGGGTCAGCATGTTGGCCTTGCAGCGCAGGACGGGTGAGTCGAGCAGGCGGCCGGGCAGGGAGGTGCGCAGCCGGGCGGGTCCGGTGGCGGCGTCGATGAGGAACCGGCGGAACGCCGCGAGCAGGAGGCGCTCGTCGGCAAGCCGCTGGGAGCCGAACGCGCCGATCAGGCCGAACACGTTGTTGATGCCGAGGTAGTAGACGAAACGCTCGTCGGTGACCTCGTCGCAGACGAAGGTGTCGCTGTGCTCGCCGATGCCGGGCAGCCGGGCATCGAGGCCGGCCCGTCGGGACTCGCGGAAGTAGTAGCCCTGGTTGTCGCGGTAGCGCCCGCCGGCGGGCCAGCCGTCGGCGTCCAGCAGGAGCAGGGTGTTCTGCTGGTGCGCCTCCAGGGCGATGCCGGCCTCGCTGTCGAGCCAGAGCACCGGGCGGACGACCTGCTCCAGGTAGCGCAGGAACCACTCGGCACCGACGGCGTCGACGGGTCGGCCGGTGCGTTCGGCGAGCCGGAAGACCACCCGGGCCAGCCGGGAGCGGTACGGGCGGGGGCTGCCGTTCGCCGCCGGGACGTCGAGGGGCCGGGGCGTGACCAGCCCGGCGACACAGGACACGTCGTCGGCCGGGGCGAACGGATTGTGCCGGATCACCACGTCGAGTCCGGGCACGGGCCGGCCGTCCAGGCCGTCGACAGCCAGCCAGGCGGGGTCGCGGACGATGTCGAAGCCGGGGTGGGCGGCCTGCCACTGCTGGGCGAGGCCGGTGCGCAGCAGGCGGTGCACCTCGACGCCGCGGTGGAGTTCCTTGCGGAGGTTCTCCCGGCGCGAGTTGGTGATGCGCAGGCCGAGCGACAGCTTGAGCATGGCGGGGGCGCCGGTGCGGTGGACGGTGCGCACGGAGGAGGTGGGATTCCAGGAGACGCCGAGCGGGCCCAGGTCGCGGAGGAGCCCGGCGTCGAGGAGGGCGGCGGTCTCCGCACGGCGGGCGACCTCGCGGGCCTGCCAGGGGTGCAGGGGCAGGGCGGCGGCGAAGCCGTCGGGCAGGGGCAGGACCGTGCCGGCCAGGCGTTCCATGAGGTGCGGCGCGGGGACGGGACGGCCTCGCTCGGTCCAGGCCGAGTCGGTGGCGAGCAGAGAGGAGGCGACCGCCATCCAGTGCAGGGGGAAGGAGCCGCGCAGCTCCGGTGAGCAGAGCCGGACTTCGGAGTCGGTCAGGCCCTCGCGGCTCTTCGGGGTCGGGTGCAGTGGGTGCCCTAGGAGAAGTGCCTGCTCGGCGGCGAGGAAGCGGTCGGGGCCGTCGGCGGGGTGGGCGCGCCGGTCGGCGAGGAAGGTGACCGTGCGGCGCAGGGAGTCGGCGACCCGGGCCACGAGGTCGCCGTCGTCGGGGGTGCCCCACAGGCCGGGGGCGACGTCGGCGGCGTGGCCGGTGCCACCCTCGGCTCCGTCGGCCGTGAGCGCCGGTGCGGTGGCCGCCTCGCGGGTGAGCAGGGCGGCGAGGGTGACCGCGTCGACGGGTGGGGCGGTGTCGGGGGCGCCGGCCAGGCGGGGCGGGCCGAAGCGGTGCCAGCCGGTCGGGGACCAGTGACGGACCGGGGTGACCAGCGCCGTACCGCTGGCGGGCAGCGGGATACGGAGGGTGCCGGTGGTGGGTGCGGACAGGTTCGTCTCGCGTACCCAGCAGCGGAGCAGGTTCTCCACGGCGGCGGCCTGCGCGGCGATGTGCGGGTCGGGGTGGTCGAGGAGGTCTCCCGTGTCGTCGCGGGGTCGCTCGGGCCGGGCGGTGCGGCCTCGCTGCGGAGGGACCGACTCGGCGAGCGGAACCGGGTGTCCCTGTGGACCTTGGT
The DNA here is from genome assembly GCF_040686075.1 of Streptomyces sp. NPDC086519. NCBI lineage: Bacteria > Bacillati > Actinomycetota > Actinomycetes > Kitasatosporales > Streptomycetaceae > Streptomyces > Streptomyces sp. NPDC086519. The sequence goes on along the minus strand of NZ_JBFBJL010000040.1, from coordinate 81,388 downwards.
CTCCGTTGTCGTCGGGGGCGGGGGTGGCGTTCAAGGAGGTTCCTCGGGGGCTCGGGCGGTGCGGCGTTCGGCGTCGTGCCGGCGAACCGGGCTGGTCGGACGGTGAGTCGAGTGCTGGATGTCCTGACGAGAGGGGTGTGGATGATGTGGAGTTCGGTGCGTGCGGCGGTCGGAGCGCTCCGGGGTCGTCGCCCGGTTGGTTCGTCCGCGGTGCGCCGGTCGGCCGGCCTGCTGTCGGCGGTTCGGCGGGCAGGCCCCGGCCGGGTCTTTCCGGCCTTCTCGGCCTTGGCCTCGGCCTTCTTGGCGTTGGCCTTCTTGGCGTGGGCCTTCTGGGTGGTCCGGGCGGCTGGTTCGGGGCGGGCGTGCCGAAGGTCCGGGGCCTTCCCGGTGCGCCGGTCAGCCGGCCGGCTCCTTGCGGCCCTCGGGTCGTCGGGGCCGGGCGCCGTGGGCGGCCGGGTCGCGGGCCACGGCGGCCACGGCGTCGGCGAGACGGTCCAGTACCGCGGCCGCCTGTTCGTCGGTGATGGTCAGCGGCGGCAGCAGTCGTACGACACCGGCATGGCGGCCGCCGAGTTCGACGATCAGGCCCCGCTCCAGGCAGGCGCGCTGGACGGCCGCGGCCAGTTCGGGGGCGGCGGGGCGCGGCCCGGGCCGGGGTTCACCGTCCCTTCCGCTCACCGCACCGCCCCGCGCCCGTACAGCAGCACCGCCTGCCTGGGCTTCCGCCTCCCCGGTGGCCTCCCTGGCCTCGCTGGCCTCCTTGGCCTCCCTCGCGCGCTCCGTCGGCCCCGTGAGCTCCTCCTCTTCCGGATCCACCAGCTCCACTCCGATCATCAGCCCCCGCCCCCGCACATCCCCCACGCACGCGAAGTCGTCCTGGAGCCGGCGCAGTTGGGACAGCATGCGGGTGCCGAGGAGGCCCGCTCGTTCGGCGAGGGCGTTCTCGCGGACGTGGGCGAGAGTGGCGGTGCCGGCGGCCATGGCGAGCTGGTTGCCGCGGAAGGTGCCGGCGTGGGCGCCGGGTTCCCACACGTCGAGGTCGTCGCGGTAGACGACGACGGCGAGGGGGAGGCTGCCGCCGATGGCCTTGGACAGGACCATGACGTCGGGGGTGACGCCGCTGTGCTCGACAGCCCAGAAGGCGCCGGTCCTGCCGACCCCGGTCTGGATCTCGTCGGCGATCAGGGGGATGGACCGGTCGGCGGTGAGCCGGCGCATCCGGCGGAGCCAGTCGTCCGGCGCGGGAATCACCCCGCCCTCGCCCTGGACGGGTTCGAGGATCATGCCGGCGGGGAGGGGGATGCCGGACTTGGGGTCGTCGAGGACGGTCTCGGTCCAGCGGGCGGCGAGTTCGGCGCCGCGGAGGCCGCCGACGCCGAACGGGCAGCGGTAGTCCTGGGGGTAGGGCAGCCGGGCGACGCGGACGTCGCCGGCCCCGCCGGAGGCGGCCAGTGCGCCGCTGGTCATCCCGTGGTAGGCGCCGGTGAAGGCGAGGATGCCGGTGCGGCCGGTCGCGGCCCGGACGAGCTTGAAGGCTGCCTCGACGGCGTCCGTGCCGGCGGGCCCGCAGAACTGGACGCGGCCGCGGTCGGCAAGGCCGGGCGGCAGGGTGCGGAACAGTTCGGTGGTGAAGGCGTCCTTGACGGGGGTCGCCAGGTCGAGGACGGCGAGCGGGGCGCCGGAGTCGAGGACCTTGCGGATCGCTTCCAGCACGACGGGGTGGTTGTGTCCGAGGGCGAGGGTGCCGGCACCGGAGAGGCAGTCCAGGTAGCGGCGTCCGTCGGCGCCCTCGATGGTCAGGCCGCGGGCCCGCACCGGCACGATGGGCAGGGCGCGCGCGTAGGTACGTGCCCGCGACTCACGCGCCGACTGGCGCCTGAGGATCCCCTCGTGCGCCGCGTGCGCTCCCCCGAACGTCCCCCCGGTCACCGACTCCGTCACGGCCACGGCTCGCTGTCCTCCCCGCTGTCCAGAGGCGAGTTGATCGGTGGGGACCGGGCGCAGGCAGCGGGCCCCCCACCGCTACCAACCCCGGACCGGTCGGCGGGTTACGGGTCGTCTCAAGATCATTGCCGCGACCTTGCCTTTCCTGGCCCGTCCGCCGTTCGCCCCGTGGGACACGGACTCACCCCCCAGCGCCCGCGACCGAGCCTCCGGCCGTGTCTTGACGTGAGGATCGAACGATTCATAACTTGGCCCATCGATTTGGATATGTGACGCAGGTTTGCTGACTTGAACAGCGGTGAGTGCGACCGCGGACCGGAGGCAGTGGCCCCATGAGCACGAAGATCCGTGAGCTGATCGTCACCCCCATCGCCTTCCGTGACCCGCCGCTGCTGAACTCCAGCGGCGTCCACGAGCCGCTCGCCCTGCGGATCGTGCTCCAACTCGTGCTGGAGGACGGCACGGTGGGGCTCGGGGAGGCACCCGGTGGCACGGCCCGGCTGGAGTGGCTCGAAGCGGCGGCGCGGCTGGTGGTGGGCATGGACGTCTTCGACGTGACCGCCGTCACCGCGGTGATCGACGCGGCTCTGTTCCCGACCGTGCCCAGCTCGCACGAACGCGGGTGGACCACGAGTGCGGTGGAGGTGGCCTGCCTCGACGCCCAGGGCCGGCTGCTCGGGCGCCCCGTCAGCGACCTGCTCGGCGGCCGGGTCCGGGATTCGGTGCCGTTCGCGGCCTATCTCTTCTACAAGTGGGCGGAGCATCCCGCCCTGGACGGCCGCCCGGCGGTCGGCGACGGCTGGGGCGCGGCGCTGGACCCGGCCGGGGTCGTCGAGCAGGCCCGGCTGATGCGACAGCGGTACGGGTTCCGGTCGTTCAAGCTGAAGGGGGGCGTGTTCCCGCCGGACGAGGAGATAGCGGCGATGCGGGCGCTCGCGGAGGCGTTCCCGGGGCAGCCGCTGCGGCTCGACCCGAACACGGCCTGGACGGTGGAGACGTCGGGGTACGTGGCACGGGAGCTCGACGGCGTCCTCGAGTATCTGGAGGATCCGACCGCGACCATCGACGGCATGGCGGCCGTGGCCGAGGAGTCGCCGCTCCCCCTCGCCACCAACATGTGCGTGATCGCCTGGGAGCACCTGCGGCCGGCGGTCGAGCGGAACGCGATCCAGGTGCTGCTCACCGACCACCACTACTGGGGCGGGCTGCGTCGCACCCGGGAACTCGCCGCCGTCTGCGAGGCATTCGGCCTGGGCCTGTCCATGCACTCCAACTCGCATCTGGGCATCAGCCTGGCCGCCATGACCCATGTCGCGGCGGCGATCCCGAACCTGGACCACTCCTGCGACACGCACTACCCGTGGAACAGCGCCGACGACGTGATCCGGCCCGGTGCGCTGGAGCTGGCCGACGGAGCGGTCCGGGTCCCCACCGGCCCGGGGCTCGGCGTCGAGCTCGATCACGAAGTGCTCGACCGGCTGCACCGGCTGTACCTGGAGTCGGGCATGCGCACTCGCGACGACACCGGTTACATGCGGCGCGTCGATCCCACCTACGAACTGCGGTTGCCGCGCTGGTGAGGGCCGTAGCGAAACCGTTGCCCTTCCATGGGAAGCGGCGCACAGCGAGCGCATAGTGTGTGGCGCTGAAGTTCCTTACCAGCAGGGGGAGTCACCACCATGCGATCCATCCGGCCGTCGTTCGCCCATCGAGGTGGAAGGGGCGCGCCCCGTGCGCTGGCGGCCGTCGCCCTCGCCTCGGCGCTGGCGCTGACCGCCACCGCCTGCGGCGGCTCCGGCGACGACAACGCGGGCGGTCCGGCGTCCGCGTCCGCCACGGCCGACACCGGTGACGGCAAGATCAAGATACCGGACGACATCAAGAACAAGCTCAAAGAGCACGGGATCGACGTCGACAAGTGGAAGAACGGCGCCTGGAAGAACTGGAACAAGGACGACTGGCTGCGCGAGGCCGACGACTTCATCAATCCCATCATCAAGGGCCTGTGGGACCCGAACCGGATGCGGGACGCCAACGACCCCGACAAGAACAAGGGTGTTGACGCCAACGACATCTCCGGCGACCAGGGGGTGACCGACCCGACGCCGGAGCCGGTCCAGGCGAAGGCGGTGCGGCCGGCGTATCACGCGAGCGCGGCCACGGCCGGGAAGGTCTTCTTCGACTCCCCCGAGGGCACGATGGTGTGCTCGGCGACGGTCGTCGAGGACCCGGCGCACCCGGGCAAGTCCAACCTGGTGTGGACGGCGGGGCACTGTGTGCACGCCGGCAAGAACGGCGGCTGGTACCGCAACATCGCGTTCGTGCCGTCGTACAACGACAAGGGGCTGACCGGTTCGGCGCTGGCGGCGGCGACCCGTTCGCAGGTCGCGCCGTACGGCGTCTGGTGGGGTGACGGGGCGCAGACCTCGCAGCAGTGGATCGACCAGGGCGGTGAGACGGGCGGCCAGGGGGCGTCGTACGACTACGCCGTGATCCATGTGACGCCCGAGCAGGGTAACGGCGGCAAGTCACTTGAGGAGACGGTGGGTTCGGCGTTGCCGGTGAACTTCGACGCGCCCGCGGTGCCCAAGGTGTCGAGCATCACCGCCACCGGGTATCCGGCGGCGAAGCCGTACGACGGGTCGCTGCTGTACCAGTGCGCGGACAGGCCGGGGCGGCTGTCGGTCGATGCGTCGGCGCCGACGATGTACCGGATCGGATGCACGATGACCGGTGGGGCGTCGGGGGGCGGCTGGGTGGAGACGGGCGCCGACGGCAAGCCGGCGTTGGTGTCCAACACGTCGATCGGGCCGGTGAGTTCGGGGTGGCTGGCCGGGCCTCGGTTCGGGGACGTGGCCAAGGGTGTGTACGAGGGGGTCAGTAACGAATTCGCGGACCAGTGAGTGACTGCCGCCTTGTCGCCCCATAGAGCTATGGGGGTGTCTGCCAGTGGGCGGCTGACGGCCGTCGTGGGTTGCTCGCGCAGTTCCCCGCGCCCCTGAGGGGCGCGAAAAGGCCCGCCCCCTGGAAAGGGGCGGGCCTTCACTTACGAACTGTCAGGCGGCCGGAGCCGGAACGTAGGGCGCAAGTTCCGCCGCCAGTTCCTCGTGCACCCGTACCTTGAGGAGGGTGCCCTCGGCGGTGTGTTCCTCCGAGAGGACCTCGCCCTCGTTGTGGGCGCGGGCCACCAGCTTGCCGTGGGTGTACGGGACCAGGGCCTCGATCTCCACCGACGGGCGGGGCAGCTCGTTGTCGATCAGGGCGAGGAGTTCCTCGATGCCCAGGCCGGTGCGGGCCGAGACCGCGAGGGAGCGCTTCTCGTTGCGCAGCAGGCGCTGGAGGACCAGGGGGTCCGCCGCGTCCGCCTTGTTGATCACGACGATCTCGGGTACGTCGGTGGCGCCGACGTCCCTGATCACCTCGCGCACCGCGGCCAGCTGCTCCTCCGGGGCCGGGTGCGAGCCGTCGACCACGTGCAGGATCAGGTCGGAGTCGCCGACCTCCTCCATGGTGGAGCGGAACGCCTCGACCAGGTGGTGGGGCAGGTGGCGGACGAAGCCGACGGTGTCCGTCAGGGTGTAGAGACGGCCGCTCGGGGTCTCCGCGCGGCGGACCGTCGGGTCCAGGGTCGCGAACAGGGCGTTCTCGACCAGGACGCCGGCGCCCGTGAGGCGGTTGAGCAGGGAGGACTTGCCGGCGTTGGTGTAGCCCGCGATGGCGACGGACGGCACCTTGTTGCGGCGGCGCTCCTGGCGCTTGATCTCGCGGCCGGTCTTCATCTCCGCGATCTCCCGGCGCATCTTCGCCATCTTCTCGCGGATCCGCCGCCGGTCCGTCTCGATCTTGGTCTCACCGGGACCACGCGTGGCCAGGCCACCGCGACCGCCACCCATCTGCCGGGACAGCGACTGACCCCAGCCTCGCAGCCGCGGCAGCATGTACTGCATCTGCGCGAGCGCGACCTGCGCCTTGCCCTCGCGGGACTTGGCGTGCTGGGCGAAGATGTCCAGGATCAGGGCGGTCCGGTCGATGACCTTGACCTTGACGACGTCCTCCAGCTGGATCAGCTGGCCCGGGCTGAGCTCACCGTCACAGATGACCGTGTCGGCGCCGGTTTCGAGGACGATGTCGCGCAGCTCCAGGGCCTTGCCGGAGCCGATGTAGGTGGCCGCGTCCGGCTTGTCGCGGCGCTGGATGACGCCGTCGAGGACGAGCGCGCCCGCCGTCTCGGCAAGGGCTGCCAGTTCCGCGAGGGAGTTGTCCGCGTCCTGCACGGTGCCCGAGGTCCACACCCCGACCAGCACGACCCGCTCCAGGCGGAGCTGGCGGTACTCGACCTCGGTGACGTCCTCGAGCTCGGTGGAGAGGCCTGCCACGCGGCGCAGGGCCGCGCGCTCGGAGCGGTCGAACTGGTCGCCGTCCCGCTCTCCGTCGATCTCGTGGCTCCAGGCGACGTCCTCTTCCATCAGGGCATCGGCCCGAAGACCGTCGGGGTAGTCCTGCGCGAGGCGCCTGGTGTCCTGGGAAGGGGAAGAAGAGGAGGTCATTGGGTCCTTACGTCGATGGGAATGCCGAAACCGGCTTCAGTTCACTCAACGTACGAGTACCCCGGGAGATTCCCCGCGACCCGTACCGCGCCGGTCCCACGATGGTCGCACGGTACGGCTCGTCCCGGCACCGTGTTATTCCGGGGGGTCGCTCCGCCGTTGGTTGTTACGGGGGTCGCTCCGCCGTTGCTTCCCGGCCTGCTACTCGCCGGCCGGCTCCTTCGGGGCCGGGACCGGCTTCCAGTCCGGGTGGCCGGGCATCGGCGGGGTCTTCTCGCCGTACAGCCAGGCGTCGAAGAAGCCGGTGAGGTCGCGGTTCGCGATCGCGGAGGCCAGCTGGACGAAGTCGGCGGTGGTCGCCGTGCCGTCCTTGTGCCGCTGGACCCAGACCCGCTCCAGGCGCTCGAAGGCGGGCCTGCCGATCTCCTGGCGCAGGGCGTAGAGGGCGAGGGCGGCGCCGTCGTAGATGTTCGGGCGGAAGATGCTGATCTTCTGGCCGGGCTCGGGGGCCTTGGGCAGGGCGGGCGGTCCGCCGGCGGCACGCCAGCGGTCGGAGGCCCCGTACGCGGCCTTCATGCGGTTGACCATGGGCTGGTGGCCCTTCTCCTCCGCGTACAGCGCCTCGTACCAGGTGGCGTGGCCCTCGTTGAGCCAGACGTCGGACCAGACACGCGGGCTGACGCTGTCGCCGAACCACTGGTGGGACAGCTCGTGCACCATGATCGACTCGATGTACCACTTGGGGCGGGTGGGCTCGGTGAACAGGTTCTCCTCGAAGAGGGAGAGGGTCTGGGTCTCCAGCTCGAAACCGGTGGACGCCTGCGCCATGAGCACGCCGTACGTCTCGAACGGGAAGGTGCCGACCTTGCGCTCCAGCCAGGCGATCTGGTCCGGGGTCTTCGCCAGCCAGGGTTCGAGTTTCCTGGCGTCCGCGCTCGGGACGACGTCCCGGATGGGCAGTCCGTGCGGTCCGGCTCGGTGCGGTACGGCGGAGCGGCCGATGGAGACCTGGGCCAGCTCGGTGGCCATGGGGTGCCGGGTGCGGTAGGTCCAGGTGGTGGTGCGGCCGGTCCGGGGCGCTTCCGCGGGCAGGCCGTTGGCGACGACGGTGTAGTCGTTCGGTGCGGTCACGTGGAAGGTGAACATCGCCTTGTCGGACGGGTGGTCGTTGCACGGGAAGACCAGGTGGGCGGCGTCGGCCTGGTTGGCCATGGCGAGCCCGTCGGTGGTGCGCACCCAGCCGCCGTCCTCGCCCTTGGCGGAGACCGGATCGCTGGTGTGCCTCACCGTGATCCGTGTCCAGGCGCCCCGCCGCAGTGGCCGGCCGGGCGTGACGACCAGGTCCTCACCGGCGCTCTCGAAGTCGGCGGGGCGGCCGTCCACCTCGACGGACTCGACCGTGCCGTGCGCGAAGTCCAGGTTGAGCCGGTCGAGGTCGGTGGTGGCCCGGGCGTCGATGGTGGTGACGGCCTGGAGCGGCGTGTCGTTGCTGCCGCGGTAGGTGAAGGAGAGGTCGTACGACGCCACGTCGTACCCCGGGTTGCCGAGGTACGGGAAGAGCCGGTCGCCGAGGCCGAGCGGGACCGGCGGGGCGCTCGCGCCGAGGAGGGCGACGGAGACGGCGGAGGCGAGCAGGGCGGCGGCCCGCCGACGCCGGAGCGGACCGGTGACACGCCGGAGCGGGCCGGTGCGTCCCGCCAGCGGCCGGGTGCGTCCCGTCAGTGGCCGGGTGCGTCCCGTCAGCGGGCGGGCTCCCGTCAGTGGGCCGGTGCGTCCCGTCAGGAGGCGGGTGCGGAGGGTGAGCGGCATGAGACACCGCTACCAGCGCACCCCGCTGTCAACGCGCCGACGCGCGACCGATCCACTCGAACGAGTAAGTCACTGGTGTTGCGCTCGGCCGACGTCGTACACACCGGGCACGTTGCGCATCGCGCGCATCAGGGCGGGCAGGTGGGCCGCGTCGGGAAGCTCCACGGTGTAGGTGTGCCTCACGCGCTGCTGGCTGGGGGGTTCCACGGTCGCCGAGACGATCTCGGCGCCCTCCTGGGCCATCGCCTCGGTGAGGTCGGCGAGCAGATGCGGGCGGCCGAACGATTCGGCGACCAGGGTGACCCGGCAGGCCGTGCTGTCGCCCCAGGTCACGGCCACCTCGGGGCGCCCGGTGCTCTTCATGTGGAGTACCAAGGCGCACTCGACGCGGTGCACGGTGACCACTCCCCCGCGGACGGCGAAGCCGGTGACCTCGTCGGGCGGGACCGGGGTGCAGCAGCCGGCGAGCCGTACGGTCGCCCCTGGGCGGTCCACGACCAGGGCGTTGGCGGTCCGGGGGGCGGCGCTGGGGGCCGCAGGGTCGGGGACAGGCCGGCTGGGGGCAGGCGCCGGCGGCTCCTCGGCGCGGTCCGGGTGGGCGGCGAGCCAGCGCTGGATGGCGATCCGGGCCGCCGGGGTGTGGGCGTGCTCCAGCCACTCCCGTGAGGGCTCCGAGGCCGGGTCCTGGCCCATCAGGAGCTGGACGGTGTCACCGTCCACGAGGACCGTGCTGAGGGTGGCGAGGCGGCCGTTGACGCGGGCGCCGATACAGGCGTGGGCGTCCTCGCCGTACTGGGCGTACGCGGCGTCCACGCAGGTTGCGCCCTCGGGGAGGCCGAGGGTGCCGCCGTCGGGGCGGAAGACGGTGATCTCGCGGTCCTGGGCGAGGTCCTCGCGCAGGGTGGACCAGAAGGTGTCGGTGTCCGGGGCGGCCTTCTGCCAGTCGAGGAGACGGGAGAGCCAGCCGGGGCGGGTGGGGTCGGCGCGCTCGCCGTCGGCCGGGGAGTCGGAGGCCTCCGCCGCGGGAGCGTCGGCGGCCGGGGCGTAGGGGTTGCCGAGGGCGACCACGCCGGCCTCGGCGGTCTTGTGCATCTGGTGGGTGCGGATGAGGACTTCGGCGACCTGTCCGTCGGCGCGGGCGACCGCCGTGTGGAGCGACTGGTAGAGGTTGAACTTCGGTACGGCGATGAAGTCCTTGAACTCCGAGACCACCGGGGTCATACAGGTGTGCAGTTCGCCCAGGACGGCGTAACAGTCCGCGTCCTCGTTGACCAGGACGAGGAGCCGGCCGAAGTCGGCGCCGCGCAGTTCGCCGCGTTTGCGGCTGACGCGGTGGACGGAGACGAAGTGGCGGGGCCGGATGAGGACTTCGGCCGGGATGTCGGCCTCGCGCAGCACACCGCGGACCTCGTCGGCGATCTCGGCGAGCGGGTCGCCGGTGCGGGCCGCGTTCTCGGCGATCAGCTCCCGGGTGTGCTCGTACTCCTCGGGGTGCAGGATGGCGAAGACCAGGTCCTCCAGCTCGGTCTTCAGCGCCTGCACGCCCAGCCGCTCGGCGAGCGGGATGAGGACGTCACGGGTGACCTTGGCGATGCGGGCCTGTTTCTCGGGGCGCATCACGCCGAGGGTGCGCATGTTGTGCAGACGGTCGGCGAGCTTGATCGACATCACCCGGACGTCGCTGCCGGTGGCGACGAGCATCTTGCGGAAGGTCTCGGGTTCGGCGGCGGCCCCGTAGTCGACCTTCTCGAGTTTCGTCACCCCGTCGACCAGATAACGGACCTCCTCGCCGAACTGTTCCCGGACCTGGTCGAGCGTCACATCGGTGTCCTCGACGGTGTCGTGGAGCAGAGACGCCGTCAGGGTCGTGGTCTCGGCGCCGAGTTCGGCCAGGATCAGGGTGACCGCGAGAGGGTGGGTGATGTACGGCTCGCCGCTCTTGCGCATCTGGCCGCGGTGCGAGGACTCGGCCAGCACGTAGGCCCGGCGCAGGGGTTCGAGATCGGCGTCGGGGTAGTGGGCCCGGTGCGCCTCGACGACGTGGCCGATGGCATCGGGGAGTCTGCCGCGAGCGGCGTTGCCGAGCAGCGCGGCCCGGCCGAGCCGACGCAGGTCGATCCGTGGGCGGGCCTTCCTGCGGACCGCCGCCGCGGGCGCTACAGGACCGGGCGTCACAGGGTTCGTGGCCTCCGCACTCATGGGCACCTCCGGCTCGTGACCGGCGGACGGGGCCCCAGGGCATACGCGGCTCAGGGATTGGCGACGTTCCCCCGTCCGTGCCGGTGCTTGATGCTACCGAGCCCATCGCCCTCGATTGACCGGCTCCCGCCGAGCGTGAAACGGATCACCCCATCGAGCGACGATTTCGAGGTTTACGATTTTGCGCCACCTGTTCGCGGGGTGGCCGACGTTTCTCGCCGTCAGGAGCAACGCGGGCCATTGATCCGGATGTTGAATGACCGTCCGGAGCACGGTTTCCGACGTGCGGTCAGCTAACGGGCGACGTTTTCCAGCCACTCCGCGGCGATCTCGCCCTCGGCGACGATCACGGCGGGGCCGGTCATCTCGATCTCGCCGTCGGGCCGCTCGGTGATGACGAGCCGTCCGCCGGGCACGTCCACGGTGTACGTCACCGGGGCGCCGGTGGCCGAGGGGTCGGCGCCGTCGCGGCGGGCGGTGGCCACGGCGACCGCGCAGGCGCCGGTGCCGCAGGAGCGGGTCTCGCCGGCGCCGCGCTCGTGCACGCGCATCGCGACGTGGCGGGGGCCGCGGTCGACGACGAACTCGACGTTGACCCCTTCGGGGTAGGCCGACGGCGGGCTGAAGGGGGGCGGGGTGAGGAGGTCACCGGCGTCGGCGAGGTCCTCGACGAAGGCGACGGCGTGCGGGTTGCCCATGTTCACGTTCCGCGCGGGCCAGGTGCGGTCGCCGACGCTCACGGTCACGTCGCCCTCGGGGAGGCGGGCGCCGCCCATGCCGACGGTGATGTCGCCGTTCTTGGCGATGTGCACGGTCTTGACGCCGCCGCGGGTGGCGACGGCGAGGTCACCCTCCGTGGTGTGGCCGGCGTGTTGGAGGTAGCGGGCGAAGACGCGGACGCCGTTGCCGCACATCTCGGCGATCGAGCCGTCGCCGTTGCGGTAGTCCATGAACCACTCGGCGTCGGCGGCCATCCCCTTGGCCTCGGGGTGCGCGGCGGACCGTACGACGTGCAGCACGCCGTCGGCGCCGATGCCGGCGCGGCGGTCGCAGAGGGCGGCCACGGCGGCCGGGGTGAGGTCCAGGGCGTTGCCCGGGTCCGGGACGATCACGAAGTCGTTCTCGGTGCCGTGGCCCTTGAGGAAGGGGATGCTCATTCTTCGAGGGTACGGGAGGGGTGCGTCCCACCTCGGCTGCGGGTCGCCGGGGGCTTGTCGCGCGGTTGCCCGCGCCTCTTACGGGTCGCTCCACTCGGGGCGTTCCCAGCAAGCCACTCGGGGCGTTCCCAGCGAGCGGTACGTCGGCTGCGGCGAAGCCCCGCCTCAGCGCAGTCTCGCCACCCGCCACACAGCCAGCACGACCACGATCGCCACCAGGACCAGGTAACCGATCACCACGCGCCAGTCGGCCCTGCGGCCCGACCCCCTCGCCGGCAGCCCCGGCCAGGTGTAGCCGACCCTGCGCGCCGCCATCATTCCCCAGCCCGCCGCGCAGGAGCAGATCAGCAGGCCGAGCATCGCGATCACCGCGCCGCTGTCGCCGAAGTCGAAGGCCAGCGGGAAGGCGAACATCAGGGAGCCGACCGCGGCCAGGGAGACGATGGGAGCCAGCTGCCACAGGCGCAGGCGGCGCTGCGGGCGGAGCTCGACCTCGACCTCGGGGCCGCTCGCGAACATCTCCTCCGGCTCGGGGCCGTCGGCGGTCACGCCGCCGCCCACCGTGTCGTCCGGACCGTCTGAGCTCAGCCGGTCCTCGGCGTCTTCCCCGTCAAGGGGCCCGACGGCGACATGCTCGGTGTCGTGTGCGGTGTCGCGAGGGCCGGCCTCCATCGCCACGCGCCCTCCCAACCTAGGACTCCACTTGCGATCGAAGCTCGATGATGGCACGGCACCGGAGGCCTCGATGACCGGTGGCGCATCCCGATGCCATGACGTGATCAGGCTGTGACCGGTCGTTCGACCAACGCCAGGGCCAGCCGCGGAAGTTCTTCGCGGTCCGCCGCGGCCCCACTCAACCAGTGCACCCGGGGGTCGCGCCTGAACCACGAATCCTGGCGGCGCGCGAAGCGCTTGGTGGCACGGACGGTCTCGGCCCGCGCTTCCGCTTCCGTGCACTCGCCGGCGAGCGCCGCCAGAATCTGCTGGTAGCCGAGCGCGCGCGACGCCGTGCGTCCCTCGCGCAGGCCGTGCGCCTCCAGTGCGCGCACCTCGGCCACGAGACCGGCCTCCCACATCCGGTCCACGCGCAGCGCGATGCGCTCGTCGAGCTCGGGCCGGGCCACGTCGACGCCGATCTGGACGGTGTCGTAGACCGAGTCGTGGCCGGGCAGATTCGCGGTGAAGGGGCGCCCGGTGATCTCGATCACCTCCAGCGCGCGGACGATACGGCGGCCGTTGCTGGGCAGGATCGCGCGGCCCGCCTCGGGGTCGGCGGCGGACAGCCGGGCGTGCAGAGCGCCGGAGCCGCGCAGGGCGAGCTCGTCCTCCAGACGGGCCCGGACCTCGGGGTCGGTGCCGGGGAACTCCAGGTTGTCGACGGCGCCGCGGACGTACAGCCCGCTGCCGCCGACCAGGATCGGCCAGCGGCCGGCGGCGAGAAGGGCGTCGATACGGGCGCGGGCGAGCCGCTGGTACTCGGCGACGGAGGCGGTGACGGACACGTCCCAGATGTCGAGCAGGTGGTGCGGGACGCCGGCGCGTTCCTCGGTCGTCAGCTTGGCGGTGCCGATGTCCATCCCCTGGTACAGCTGCATGGAGTCGGCGTTGACGACCTCCCCGCCGAGCCGTTGGGCCAGGAAGACGCCGAGGTCGGACTTTCCGGCCGCGGTGGGGCCGACGACGGCGATGACACGGGGGGCGGAGGGTGCGCTGCTCACCGCACCAGTCTCGCAAACCCCGCAGGCGGGTCTCGAACGAGTTACGTGACGGAGCGTGTCCGGCTTCGTTGCCCGATGAGGGGTTCCCGCCGCCCGCGAGAGGCGGCGACCGGTCCGACGCAATCGGACGCACCGGGATCACGCGGGATTTCGCTCGCACGAGTAACGTATGGAGTTGATATGGGCGTTTTTGCACGGTTCCTTGGGAAGAAACAGAAGACGTCGGTAGAGCCGACGACGTCGCAGGAGCCGGAGGCCGAGGCCGAGGCACCGGACGGTGCCGAGCCGGACGGGCCCGGACCGGACAGCGCCACGGAGGAGACGGCCGAGGCGGCGGCGAAGGACTCGGGCGAGGACGACGGCCGGAGCGCGGACGCGAGGACGCAGCCGGAGCGCACCGCGGTCGCCGCCGAGAGCACCGAGATCCCCAAGCAGCAGTCCGCCAAGGAGGCCGCCGACAACGAGGCCGGCGAGGGCGCCCGCACATGACGGCCCGCGAGGGAAGCCAGACAGGGAAGGTAACCATGGGTCTTTTGGACAATTTGAAGGCCAAGCTCGCCCCGGCCAAGGACAAGGCGTCCCACCTCGCGCAGCAGCACGAGGACAAGATCGACAAGCTCCAGCACGGCATCGACAAGGCCGCGCGGGTGGTCGACGAGAAGACCAAGGGCAAGTACAGCGAGAAGATCCAGACGGGTACGGGCAGGGCCAAGGGCGCCATGGACCGGTTCGTGCACCCGGACGCCGTGGGCGGTACAACCGGGCCCACCGCTCCGACCCGGCCGGATGCGCCGCCGCCGGCTTCCTGAGCCGGGCGGGACCCGGAGAAGATCGGCGGACGGCCGAGAGTCACCCGACTCCCGGCCGTCCGCCGTTTCGGCAAGCGTTCAGGGACCGGGGCGCGGTGCGACTGGTGCTCAGGACCGGGGCGCGGTGCGACTGGTGCTCAGGACCAGGCCGCCACCAGGTAGCAGACGCCGTACGGGGCGTCGTCGTACAGGAGGGCGCCGACGAGGTCCGCGTCCTCGGCGGCGCCGGCCAGGACCTGCCAGGGGGCGCGGCCCGCGGCCTTGAGCTGGTACGCCAGGTCGGCGTCGAGGGCCTTGATCGCGGCGGTGTCGGCCGCGCCGAGCGCCCGGGCGACCTCGGCGTCGAAGGGGGCCGCCCGTTCGTCCAGGTAGCCCGGCGCCTTGAGGGTGCGGCAGGCGCTGGCGTCGCCCATGACCAGCATCGCCACCCGCGCGGCCCGGCCGGCGATCTCCCGGCCGGTCTGGACGCACCGCTCGGGCTCCAGCCGCTCACCGACGCCGAGTCCCTCGATGGGGGCGTCGGCCCAGCCGGTGCGCTCCAGCAGCCAGGCGCCGACGGCGAGCGAGGGCGGCAGCTCCCGGTCATCGGCAGCGGCCCGCCCACCGGACGTCTCCCGCCCAGCGACCGCGTCCCGCCCGCCGACCGCGTCCCGCCCGCCGACCGCGTCTCCGCCACCGGCCGCGCCGCTGCCCAGCCGTACGTCGGCCTCGGCCCCGAAACCCCGGAACGTGCCCCGGCTGCCCTGCGGGAACACCCCCCGCCCCGGCTGTTCCGCGGGCCCGACCACCACCAGGAGGTCGGGCCGGGCGGCGGCGAGCACCCCGAGCGCGTCGGCGCAGGCGGCACGCACGGTGTCCAGTTCCGGCGCGGCTCCCGCGGCGACCTCGGGGACGAGGACGGGCGGGCAGGGGCAGACTGCGGCTGCGACAAGCATGATCGGCAGCCTACTGCGGGTACGTCGGCGCGGCACCGGTGCTCCACGCCAGTTCCGCCAGCCGGTAGAACACACGGTGCGTGGACACCATGCCGGCGATGTGCACGTAGTACGCGTCCCCGTCTTCCATCCGGAACACTTCACGGCGCTGCTGGCGCAGGCCAGTGCGCGGACGGTGGGTGCAGGCGACCTCGTACAGGGTGGCCCGGGCCTGCTCCAGGGTGCTCTCGAAGCGGGTGACCTCCTCGACCCTGTAGTACTCCCCGTTCCCGAACTGCACCACAACCACCCAGCGCGCCATGGTCCGCCCCCCTCGTGATCTACGTGAGGAGTATGGCGCGCGCTCAGTGTGCCGCGCAGCCCCCGGTCGCCGCCGGCAGCGGCTCCGGCACGCCGATCTTCGGCAGCCCCAGCAGTACGCCCGCCGGCTTGGCCGCCTCGGCCGCGTTCCGCTTCTCCCAGGCGTCGCCGGCGCGGGTGCGCCGCACGCCGATCACCGGGCCCTCGGCGAGGAGGTGGTGCGGGGCGGCGTAGGTGATCTCGACGGTGACGACGTCGCCGGGCCGGACCTCCTGGTCCGGCTTGGTGAAGTGGACGAGCCGGTTGTCGGGGGCGCGCCCGGACAGGCGGTGGGTGGCGCCGTCCTTGCGCCCCTCCCCCTCGGCGACCATCAGGTCGAGCGTGCGGCCGACCTGCTTCTTGTTCTCCTCCCAGGAGATCTCCTCCTGGAGGGCGACGAGACGCTCGTAACGCGCCTGGACGACCTCCTTGGGGATCTGGTTCTCCATGGTCGCCGCGGGAGTGCCGGGCCGCTTGGAGTACTGGAAGGTGAAGGCCTGCGTGAAGCGGGCCTCACGCACGACGTGCATCGTCTGCTCGAAGTCCTCCTCGGTCTCGCCGGGGAAGCCCACGATGATGTCGGTGGTGATCGCCGCGTGCGGGATCGCAGCCCGCACCTTCTCGATGATGCCGAGGTAACGCTCCTGCCGGTACGAGCGGCGCATCGCCTTCAGGACCGTGTCCGAGCCGGACTGCAGCGGCATGTGCAGCTGCGGCATCACGTTCGGGGTCTCGGCCATGGCGGCGATCACGTCGTCCGTGAAGTCACGGGGGTGCGGGGAGGTGAACCGGACCCGCTCCAGGCCCTCGATGTTCCCGCAGGCCCGCAGCAGCTTGCTGAAGGCCTCGCGGTCGCCGATGTCGGAGCCGTACGCGTTGACGTTCTGGCCGAGCAGCGTGATCTCGGAGACGCCCTCGGCGACCAGGGCCTCGATCTCGGCGAGGATGTCGCCGGTGCGGCGGTCCTTCTCCTTGCCGCGCAGGGCCGGGACGATGCAGAACGTGCAGGTGTTGTTGCAGCCGACGGAGATCGACACCCAGGCGGCGTAGGCGCTCTCGCGACGCGTCGGCAGGGTCGAGGGGAACGCCTCCAGCGACTCCGCGATCTCGACCTGGGCCTCCTCCTGGACCCGGGCGCGCTCCAGGAGGACGGGCAGCTTGCCGATGTTGTGCGTGCCGAAGACCACGTCGACCCAGGGGGCCTTCCGTACGATCGTGTCGCGGTCCTTCTGCGCCAGGCAGCCGCCGACCGCGATCTGCATCCCGGGCCGGTCCGCCTTCTTCGGCGCGAGGCGGCCCAGGTTGCCGTAGAGCCGGTTGTCGGCGTTCTCCCGGACGGCGCACGTGTTGAAGACCACGACGTCGGCATCGCCGTCGGCCCCCTCGGGGGCGCGCACGTACCCGGCCTCCTCCAGCAGCCCGGACAATCGCTCGGAGTCGTGGACGTTCATCTGGCACCCGTAGGTGCGCACTTCGTAGGTCCTGGGTTCCTGAACGTCCACCGCGGGGCTCCGGTCGCTGCTGCTGGTCATGGGACAAGGGTAGGCGCTCCCCAAGGGGGCCCGGCCCGGCGCCCGCCCGGGTACCGGCGCCCGCCGGATCACTGTATGGCGGCGACGGACGCGGCCCAGGGGTCACCTTGTCCGCCGCCCTGGCCGGGCGGCGAGCGGCTCTCACGATGACCTTGATCACCGGCCTGCCCGGTTCTCATCTCCGGAAGAGTTCGTTGAGGTCCGTCTGCGAGATCTGGTTCTCGGCGTACGAGAAGGTCCCCCGGTCCGCCAGCTCCCTCGCCGCGTCCAGCAGATGCGCGTACATCGCCCGGGCGATGCTCCCGCCCACCGTGACCCGGCGCACGCCGAGTTCGCGGAGGTCGGCCAGGGACAGGGCGTTGCCGGTCAGGCCCATCACCACGTTGAGCGGGCCGTCCAGCTCGCGCACCAGTGTGCCGATCGTCGCCGCGTCCGCCGCGCCCGGCACGAACGCGCAGTCGGCGCCCGCCGCCGGATACGCGTTGGCCCGCCGCACCGCCTCGTCGAGCGGCCCGCCGGTCAACAGCACAGGTGCGGATGGCGGGCGGCGGGCGGCGGGCGGCGGGCGGCGGGCGGCGGGCGGCGTACTGTCGTGCCCGTCCGTCACCCGCGGCCACCGTTCGCCCGACGGCCTCCGCCGGCTGCGGCCGTTGGGCGGACGGTGGCCCGGCGGTGGACCGCCGCTGGGGGACTGATGGACGGACGACCAAGGAGGAACCCCACGTGACCTGCCGTGTCATCCTCATAGCCCCGGCCATGACCCCCTCGCTGCGGCGGGCCCGCTTCGACGACGGTGACTCGATCGAGAAGCCGGAGGCGGTGGCGATGTCCCTGCCGGCCGCGGGCGAGGAGGTGCGCTCCCCCAGCGTGCGCTGCCGGGAGACGGCGGCCGCACTGGGCCTCGACGCCTCGGCGGAGCCCGAGTTGTCCGGCCTGGACGCGGGCCGCTGGCGGGGCCGGACGCTGGAGGAGGTCGGCACCGCCGAACCCGACGCGCTGCTCCGGTGGCTGACCGACCCGGGGGCCGCGCCCCACGGAGGCGAATCGGTACGGGAGTTGTGCGCCCGGGTCACCGGCTGGCTGGACCGGACGGGCCTGGCCATCGGCAGGACGATCGCCGTGGTGGAGCCGGAGGTGGTGCGGGCCATGGTGCTGCACGTCCTCGGGGCGCCCGAGACCGCGTTCTGGCGCGTGGACGTCCCACCGCTGTCGGCGACGGAGATCGCGGGCGGGCCGGGGCGCTGGAACCTGCGGCTCGGCCAGGTCGGCGGCTAGGGAGTGTGCGGCGGGGCGCCGGAAATGCGGTGGAGCGGTGCGCCCCGGCCTGCCTAGGGTCCCGTCATGACCACCCGCACCTTCCGCGTCACCGTCCGCGGCGCCTTCGACGGCCTCAGCCCCGAGCAGCGCGCCGAACTGGCCTCCCGGGCCGCCGACCACGACGTGCTGCGCGCCGCCTTCACGCCGGAGGGCCACCTCAGCTACGACATCGCCGCCCGGCCGGCCTTCACCTTCCGCTTCCAGGACAGCGGGGAGGACGAGGAGGACATCCTGGAGGCGACCGAGCGCGCCGAGAAGGCGGCCAGGGCGTGGCTGACCGAGCGCGGCTACGGCTACAAGAACCTCAGGTCCAGCGCCGAGGACCTCTCCCAGGCGCCTCTCAGCAAACGGCAGCGCCGGGCAGCCGCACAACAACAGGACTGACGGCCGGCGGCGGGCGGCACCCTCGGCACGGCGCCCCCGGGCCCCGGGCCCCTGGGTCAGGCCGCGCCGCCGGGTATCCAGCCCTGACCGCGCAGCACCGCCGAGACGTCCGGCGGCCGGTAGTGCTCGCCCTTGAGCACCTTGCCGTCGGCCCGGCGGGCCACCTGCCCGTCGGGCCCCAGCTTGCTCATGTTGGACCGGTGGATCTCGGCGAGCACCTCGTCCAGGTCGATCCCGTGCACCAGCGCGGTGCCGTATGCCACGTAGACCACGTCCGCCAGCTCGTGCGCGAGCCGGTCAAGAGGTCCCCCGACCGCGACCTCGGCGACCTCGGCGGCCTCCTCGGCGAGCAACTCACCCCGGTGCGCGGCCAGTTCGGGGGACACCTCGGTCGGCGTGCTGCGGGTGTCCAGACCGAAGGCGTGGTGGAACTCCCGGACGAGGCGGGCGGGCGAGGCACCGGGCGGGCCACCGGGGACGGAACTGGTCATGCGAACGACTCTAACGGCCGCCACCGACAGTCCCGGTCCGCCGCCGTGCTCCCGGCACCGACCGGCGCTGGCCAGGACGGTGACCGGCTGGCAGGATCGCGCGCATGCCCAAGCTGTTCCCCCGTATCCGCAGACGCCGTGCGCTCCAGTGCGCGGCGGCCGGCATCGTCGCGTTCGGCCTGATGCTGTGGTGGCTGCTGCCGCTGGGCGACAAACCGCCGACCGGGACGATCACCTTCAGCACCGGGACGCTGCGCGGCGTCTACCAGGAGTACGGCGAACGGCTGCGCACCGAGCTGGGCAAGGACATGCCGGGGCTCAAGGTGAAGCTGGTGCAGAGCAACGGGTCGTACGAGAACGTGCGGCGGGTGGCGACCGGCCAGGCCGACTTCACCATCGCGGCGGCCGACGCGGTGGAGACGTACGACCTGAACGGCGGGCGGGGCGCCGGACTGCTGCGCGGAGTGGCGCGGCTCTACGACGACTACGTCCAGCTCGTCGTGGCGCGCGACTCGGGCATCACCAGCGTCGCGCAGCTGCGGCACAAGCGGGTGGCGATCGGGCTGCCCAACTCGGGGGTGCGGCTGATCGCCAACCGGGTGCTCAGGGCCGCCGGGATGGACCCGGCGAAGGACATCACACCGATGTCCGACGGCATAGACACCGGCCCGGACCGGTTGCGGCGGGGCAAGCTCGACGCGTTCTTCTGGTCGGGCGGGCTGCCGACCAAGGGGCTGCTCGACCTGGCGAAGAAGTTCAGCTTCACGTTCGTGCCGATTGGCGGAAACCTCGTCACCCGGCTGCACACCGAGGGCGAGGCCGCGCTCTACTACCGGGCGACCAACATGCCGGAGTCGGCGTACCCCTCCGTGCAGCAGGGCACGACCGTAGCCACGATCGCGGTCTCCAACGTCCTGATGACCCGCAAGGACATCGACCCACGCCTCACCGAGTGGGTGACCCGCACGGTCATCAAGAGCCGCGACGACATCGGCAACCACGTCCACTCCGCCCAGCTCGTGGACCTGCGCACAGCGATCTACACGGACCCGCTGCCCCTACAGGAGGGGGCCAGACGGTACTACCGCTCGGTGAAGCCCTGACCGTGACGACAGCGCCCCGTCAGGGGCGCGGGGCGGTATCGGCATGCGGCTCCGCCGCGTGGGCGCGACGAGCCCGCACCGGCCCGCACCCGGTCCACCACCGGGCCCACCCGTCTCTCACCCGCCTCGCGGCACGGACACGGTCACCCGCAACCCCCGCGGCTCATGGTGCTCGCACGACAGCGAACCCCCACCCGCCGCCAGCAACGCCCGCGTGATCGACAACCCCAGCCCCGACCCCTTCACGTTCTGATGCCGCCCGCTCCGCCAGAACCGGTCCCCCACGCGCGCGAGCTCCTCATCCGTCAACCCCGGTCCCGTGTCGGTCACCACGACCGTCGACACGTCCCCCTCGGTGGTCACGGTCACCTCCACCACGCCTCCCTCCGGCGTGAACTTCACCGCGTTGTCGATCACCGCGTCCAGCGCGCTGGACAGCGTGACCGGGTCGGCCCACCCCGTGGTCGGCGTGCAGTGCCCGGTCAGCCGGACCCTCTTCGCCGCGGCGGCCGGTGCCCACGCGGCGATCCGCTCCTCGGCCAGCCGCCCGATGTCGGTCAGTGTCAGGTCCGCCTCGGCGTGCTCGGCCAGCGCCAGGTCGAGCAGGTCGTCCAGCACCTGGGCGAGCCGCTTGCCCTCGGTGCGGACCGAGGCGATCTCCTCGTTGTCCTCGGGGAGTTCGAGGGCGAGCAGTTCGATGCGCAGCAGCAGCGCGGAGAGGGGGTTGCGCAACTGGTGGGAGGCGTCGGCGACGAAGGCCCGCTGCTGCTCCAGCACGTCCTCGACGTTGTCCGCCATCTCGTTGAACGCCAGGGCCAGCCGCCTGAGTTCCGGCGGGCCGCCGGCCGCCGCGACCCGGGACTTGAGCCGACCGCTGGCGATCGCGTGCGTGGTGGCGTCGAGCACCCGTACCGGGCGCAGCACCCAGCCGGTCAGCCGCAGCGCCGCGCCGACGGCGAGCAGCATCGCCGCGCCCTCGCCGGCGCCGATGACCAGCCAGTCGCGCAGGGTGCGGGAGCGCATCGGGCCGGTGGGCGAGTCGGTGACCACCACGGCGACGACGTCACCGTCCCGGATCACCGGCGAGGCCACCACCAGCCGGCTGTGCTGCCAGGGCCACACCTGAGCGGGGTCGTGGCTGCGGCGGCTGAGCAGGGCCTCGTCGAAGGCTTCCCGGACCTCACCGGTCGTCGGCAGCACCCAGTCGTCGGGCGCGTTGGCCATGGAGGAGGCGTTGCGGTGGAAGACGCCCGCGCGGATGCCGTAGACGCCGTAGTAGCTGGCCAGTTCGCGGCGGAGGGTCTCCAGCCGGTCGTCCGTGCTCACGGGGCGCGCGGTGGTGGGCGTGTCGGTCACGAACTGGGCGAGGGCCGCGAACCGCGCGGTGTCGTCGATGCGGTCGACGACGACCTTCTGCTGCTGCGCGGCGGCCGTGCTGACGGCGAGCGGTACGCCGAGCGCGAGCAGCACGGCCGCCATCAGGACGATGAGCAGCGGCAGGAGACGTGTGCGCACCCGTCCCCGCTAGGCGGCCGGGGCGACGAGCCGGTAACCCACGCCGCGTACGGTCTCGATGAGCGCGGGCATGCGCAGTTTGGCGCGCAGGGAGGCGACATGCACCTCCAGGGTGCGGCCGGTCCCCTCCCAGCTGGTGCGCCAGACCTCGCTGATGATCTGCTCCCGGCGGAAGACCACGCCGGGCCGCTGGGCGAGCAGCGCCAGCAGGTCGAACTCCTTGCGGGTCAGCTGGACGAGCGTGCCGTCCACGCTGACCTGACGGGTGGGCAGTTCGATGCGGACGGCGCCGAGCCGCAGCGCGCTGTCGCCGTCGGCGCCGGCCGGGCCGTCCTCGTGGTGGGTGCGCCGGCTCACCGCGTGGATCCGGGCGAGCAGTTCCCCGGTGTCGTACGGCTTCACCACGTAGTCGTCGGCGCCGAGGTTGAGGCCGTGGATGCGGGAGCGGACGTCGGAGCGGGCCGTCACCATGATCACCGGGGTGCTGGTGCGTTTGCGGATCTTGCCGCAGACCTCGTAGCCGTCCTGGTCGGGCAGGCCGAGGTCGAGGAGGACGACGTCGTAGCCGTCGCTCTCGGGGACGAGGGCCCGCAGGGCCTCCTCGCCGCTGCGGGCGTGGGTGACGGAGAACCCGTGCCGGGCCAGGACCGCGGAGAGCGCGGCGGCAACGTGGTTGTCGTCCTCGACGAGCAGCACTCTCATTCCGGCCCCCTCCGGTGCAGCGGTCGTACGGTCGTGATTCGTCGTCGGCTTGCCTGTGGAGAATCCGCACGTCGTGGAAGACGTGAACACGCGCGCGTGCACAGGGCAGTCACGCTGATGGACGCCGACGGCGTCAAGTGGGTTCCGGTGGCGGGCGGGTTCCGTTACGCGGCCGATACGCGGACCGCCGGCGCTGCTACGACATGTGCCCGGTTGCTATCGGATCGTGATGCTCAGATCTCCCTCAGATGTGATGACGCCGCTCATCAGCGAAAACTACATTCCTGCGCAACCGAGGAGGACGGAGTCCGAAAGCGATGACCGAAGTATCGGTGGTCAAGGAAGACGTGGCCGCGACAGGCGAACTGGTCGTCCTGAAGAACGTCAACAAGCATTTCGGAGCGTTGCACGTGCTCCAGGACATCGACCTGACGATCGCCCGCGGCGAGGTCGTCGTGGTGATCGGGCCCTCCGGATCCGGCAAGTCCACTCTGTGCCGCACCATCAACCGTCTGGAGACCATCGACGGCGGAACGATCACCATCGACGGCAGGCCGCTGCCCCAGGAGGGCAAGGAGCTGGCCCGGCTGCGCGCCGACGTCGGCATGGTCTTCCAGTCCTTCAACCTCTTCGCGCACAAGACGGTGCTGGAGAACGTGATGCTCGGCCAGCTCAAGGTCCGCAAGGCGGACCGGAAGCAGGCCGAGGAGAAGGCCCGCGCCCTGCTCGACCGGGTCGGGGTGGGCACCCAGGCCGACAAGTACCCCGCGCAGCTCTCCGGCGGCCAGCAGCAGCGCGTCGCCATCGCGCGGGCGCTGGCGATGGACCCGAAGGTCATGCTCTTCGACGAGCCGACCTCGGCACTCGACCCCGAGATGATCAACGAGGTCCTGGAGGTCATGCAGCAGCTGGCCAGGGACGGCATGACGATGATCGTCGTCACTCACGAGATGGGCTTCGCCCGCTCGGCCGCGAACCGCGTGGTCTTCATGGCCGACGGCCGGATCATCGAGCAGGCCACGCCCGACCAGTTCTTCAGCAACCCGGACAGCGACCGGGCCAAGGACTTCCTGTCGAAGATCCTGCACCACTGAGGCGCGGCAGCGCCCGCTTCCCTTTCACAGCCGTCTCCACAGACGTCTCCACAGCTGTCTTCAGCCCTGTCTCCAGAGCTGTCTTCAGAGCTGTCTTCAAAGCCGTCTTCACCAAAACGAGGGATGTTCATCATGCAGTTCCGCAAGGTCACCGCCGCCTCCGCCGCCGTGCTCGCGCTCGCCCTGTCCGCCACGGCGTGCGGCAGCGGAGACAAGAACGACAGCGGCTCCTCGGGCGGCGGCAAGATCAAGGTCGGCATCAAGTACGACCAGCCCGGTCTCGGCCTCCAGGAGCCCGACGGCTCCTTCTCGGGCTTCGACGTGGACGTCGCCACCTATGTCGCCGGGCAGCTGGGTTACAAGCCGAGCCAGATCGAGTTCGTGCAGACCAAGAGCGCCGACCGGGAGAACGCCCTCGCGCGCGGTGACGTGAAGTTCATCGCGGCCACCTACTCGATCACCGACGAGCGCAAGGCGAAGGTGGACTTCGCCGGCCCGTACCTGCTGGCCCACCAGGACCTGCTGGTCAAGAAGGACTCGACCATCTCCAAGGGCACGGACCTCAACGGCAAGAAGCTGTGTTCCGTGACCGGTTCGACCTCGGCGCAGAACGTCCAGAAGACGCTCGCCCCGAAGGCCAACCTCAAGGAGGTCGGCACCTACTCGGAGTGCATCGCCGGCCTGCAGAGCGGCGCGGTCGACGCCGTGACCACGGACGACTCGATCCTCGCGGGCTTCGCCGCGCAGGACAAGTACAAGGGCCAGTTCAAGCTCGCCGGCCTGAAGCTGAGCAACGAGAACTACGGCATCGGCGTCAAGAAGGGCGACTCCGCGACCATGGACAAGATCAACAAGGCGCTGGAGAAGATGGTCAGCGACGGCTCCTGGCAGAAGGCCGTCGACAAGAACTTCGGCCCGGCGAACTACAAGAACGAGCCCGCCCCGAAGATCGGCGTGATCGTCAAGTAAGGCACGGTTCTCAAGGGGACCCCCTCGGGCGCGCCGCCCGCCACCGCTTCCCCGGCGGCGGCGTGTCATGCCCTCCACGTACGCCACACACCCGGAAGCGCGGGAAATCGTGTTCGACTTTCTTCAAGGCTACGACGTCCTAGGGGCGTTCTGGACGACGGTGAAACTGACCGTCTTCTCCGCCGTCGGCTCCCTGGTCTGGGGCACCCTGCTGGCCGCCATGCGGGTCAGCCCGGTGCCGTTGATGCGCGGGTTCGGCACCGCCTACGTCAACATCGTCCGGAACATCCCCCTGACCGTCATCGTCATCTTCACCTCGCTCGGCCTCGCCGACATCTTCGGCGTGACGCTCGGCGCCTCCGACTTCAAGGTCCAGGGCTTCCGCCTCGCGGTGCTCGGCCTGACCGCCTACACCGCGGCCTTCGTCTGCGAGGCCCTCCGCTCCGGCATCAACACCGTGCCCGTCGGGCAGGCCGAGGCGGCCCGCGCGATCGGGCTGAACTTCTCCCAGACCCTGCGGCTGATCGTGCTGCCGCAGGCCTTCCGCGCGGTGATCGGCCCGTTGGCCAACGTCCTGATCGCCCTGACCAAGAACACCACCGTGGCGGCCGCGATCAGCGTCGCCGAGGCCGCGGCCCTGATGAAGACGATGATCGAGAACGAGGCCCAGACGGTGGCCATCGGCGCGGTCTTCGCTTTCGGCTTCGTGGTCCTGACCCTCCCGACCGGCCTGTTCCTCGGCTGGCTCGCCAAACGCCTGGCGGTGAAGCGATGAGCTCCGTCCTGTACGACACCCCGGGGCCCCGCGCCAAGCGGCGCAACCTGCTGCTCTCCGTCGTCTTCGTCCTGCTCCTCGCCCTGCTGGCCTGGTGGGTCTGGCAGAAGCTGGACGACAAGGGCCAGCTGAAATGGGCCCTGTGGCAGCCGTTCACCACCTCCGAGGCGTGGACCACGTATCTGCTGCCGGGCCTCGGCAACACCCTCAAGGCGGCCGCGCTCGCCATGGTGATCGCGCTCCCGCTGGGCGCGGTCCTCGGCATGGGCCGGATGTCCGACCACACCTGGGTGCGGATCCCGGCGGGCTGGGTGGTCGAGTTCTTCCGCTCGATCCCGGTCCTGCTGCTGATGCTGTTCGCCCAGGAGTTCTACGTCCGTTCCACCGAAGTCGGCAGCGACGAACGCCCGCTGTACGCGGTCGTCACCGGCCTGGTGCTCTACAACGCCTCGGTGCTCGCCGAGGTGGTACGGGCCGGCGTCATGGCCCTGCCGAAGGGGCAGACGGAGGCGGCGTACGCGATCGGGCTGCGCAAGGGGCAGACGATGACCGGCATCCTGCTGCCGCAGGCGGTCACCGTGATGCTGCCGGCCATCGTCAGCCAGCTCGTCGTGATCGTGAAGGACACCGCGCTGGGCGGGGTGATGCTGCAGTTCACGGAGCTGCTCACGGCGCGCGGCACCCTGGCCGCCAACTACGCCAACGTCATCCCCAGCTTCGTCGTCGTCGCGGTCGTCTTCATCGTGCTGAACCTCGCGCTCACCACGTTCGCCGCCTGGCTGGAACGCCGGCTGCGGCGCAGCAAGCGGAGCACGGGCGCGGTCCTCGGCGCCGAGGACGTCCAGGACCTGAACACGGCCGAGGTGGCCGGCGCCTTCGGCTCGGGGGCATCCGCCTGACCCGCAGTCAACCCGCGCACGGGGTACCGAGGCGGCGGCCGCACGGTCGCCGCCTCCGCCGCGTTCCACCGGCCCGACGGGCTCCGCGCGCCCGCCATGCTGACGTGTCCCCAGGTGCGCCGCTTGACCGGGTGGCGCCCAGTCTGTTGCATACGTTCTGTGATCGTGCACCCTGCTCCACCCACCCGTTCATCCATCTCCGTCGGGACTCGCGTACGGGCAGGGGGCGCCGCGCCGTGGACCCGGTGATCATCGTCGGAGCTGGGCCCGTCGGGCTCACGCTCGCCCTGGCGCTGGCCCGCCAGGAGGTGCCGTCCGTCGTCCTGGACGAGAGCCCGGGCAAGGACGAGCCGCGCCCGGCGCGCACGGTGGTGCTGCGCGAGGACACCGCCGCCCTGGTGACGCGGTTGAGCGGCGCGCCCCTGGACGATCTGGGCCTGCGCTGGACCGGCTGGCGGTCGATGCGGCGCCGGCAGGTGATGCGCGAGGTCGTCTTCGACGACGCCGGCGAGCCCTCCCCGCTGCACATCGCGCAGCACGTGCTGACCAACGCCCTGCGCGCCGCGATCGCCGACGAACCGCTGGTCAAGGTCGTCACCGACAGCCGCCTGGACACCGTCGAGCAGGAACGCTCCGGGGTCACCGCGCACACCCGGGGCCCCAAGGGCACCTGGTGGCGGGGCAGTTACCTGGTGGCCTGCGACGGCACCCGCTCGACCGTGCGCAAGCTCCTGGACATCCGCTTCCCGGGCCGTACGGCGGTGGAGCGGCACGCGGTCGCCGCGCTGCGCGTGGAACTTCCGTGGCCCGGTCAGGCGTTGCTCCATCGGACACCGCCGTGGCGGATGTCCGGGCCCTCGGCCGGGGAGGTGACCGCCCGCCCCCTCCCGGACGGCGTGTGGCGCCTGGACTGGCTGCTGCCGCCCGGCAAGGACCTGGTCACGCCCGAGCTGCTCGTGACCCGGATCCGCGAGACCCTCGCCGGCTGGACGGACGGCACCACACCGCCGTACGACCTGCTCGACACCGGAGTCCACACCGTGCACCACCGCCTCGCCCGCCGGTGGCGGGTGGGCCGGGTGTTCGTCGCCGGGGACGCCGCGCACCTGCTCGGCGCGCTCGGGACGCACGGGCTCGACGAGGGGCTGCGGGACGTCGACAACCTCGCCTGGAAACTGGCCCCGGCCTGGCACCACGGCCGGCACGAGGCGCTGCTGGACAGCTACCAGAGCGAGCGGCGCGGAGCGGTCGCCGCCCGGCTGCGCGCCGCCGACCAGGTGCTGCCGGTGCTGCGCGGCGGTGGCGGGCTGCGCGGGTTCGTCCCCGGCGCGTCCCGGGGGCACGACGCGCTCCTCGCGGACGGTCACCTGGGGCACGGCCCGCTCGGTGCGCCGGGGGCATACGCCGCCTCGCCCCTGGCGCCCCGGCATCTGGAGCACGAGGTCCCGGTCGGCACCCCGTTCGGCTCGCCGGTCACCGACGTCCGGGTCACCGCGGAGGACGGCACCTTCGTGCGGCTGCGCTCGCGGCTCGGCCGAGGCGCGCTGCTCGTCGTCCTCATCGCCCCCGGTACCGGCGTGTGGGACCGCAAGCACTGGGTCTCCGCCGGGATCATGCCCCGGCTCGCGGCGGCCGTGACCGCACTGCCGCACCCGGCCGAACTGCTGGTCGCCGAGGCCTACCCGGGCACCCCGGCGCACACCGTGCTGCTCGTGCGCCCCGACGGCCACCTGGTGACCGCCCTCAACGGGGTCCGCCCGGCCGATCTCTACGCGGCGGCCGAGGCGACCCTGGGCGGCAAGGACCAGGAGAGCACGGAGCCCGCCGAGACCGCGGAGGACGCCGAGCGGGCGAAGCAGAGGACGGGGGCGTAGGCCGTTTTCCACGCCCGGTGACCGAGCGGTTCACATGCTGACGCTGAGTTGACCGGCCCGCACCGGCATGGTGTACTCCGCATCGTGAATGACACCACTGTGCGCCTGTGGCGGAAGGTCCATGTGGACCTCGTCCGCTATGCGGGCTGCGTGTGTCTTCCGTCCTGCTGACTTCGCATTCCTCTTCTCTCTCAGGGCGCCGTCTGCGCCCGTTTCCGCGAACCCTCATCAGGATCGGTGCACGTGTCTGCCTCCCTCTCCGCCTCCTCCGTCTCCCCCTCCGCCCCCGCGCCAGGCGCCGCGCCCACCCAGGCGGACCTTCTCGACTTCGTCCGGCGTACGGCCGCCGACGCCGAGCTGATCGCCTCGCTCCCGCTCGACTCCGAGGGCCGCACCTGGGTACGGCTCGACGGCCCCGCCGGCAGTGAGGCCTGGCTGATCGGCTGGCCCCCCGGCACCGGAACCGGCTGGCACGACCACGCCGAGTCGGTCGGCGCCTTCCTCACCGCCGCCGGTGAGCTGAAGGAGAACTCGCTGGCCACCCGGCTGCCCACCGACGGCTGGCAGACCCTGGAGCTCTCCGAGGGCGTCGACCGCGAGCGCCGGCTGCCCGCCGGGAAGGGCAGGTCCTTCGGCCGCGATCACGTCCACGAGGTGCTCAACGAGTCCACCGAGCACCACGCGGTCTCCATCCACGCCTACTACCCGCCGCTGCCCCGGATCCGCCGCTACAGCCGCACCGGGCAGGTGCTGCGCCTGGAGCAGGTCGAGCGCCCGGAGGACTGGCAGTGAGCGGCGCGGAACCGGTGGAGCCGCGCCCGGTCGGCATCGACGAGCTGCTGGAGCGGGTGCGCGCGGGCTACCGGCGCATCGAGGCGCAGGAGGCGTACGACGCGGCGCGCACCGGCGAGGCCCTGCTGGTCGACATCCGGTACGCGGCGCTGCGCGAGCGGGACGGGGTGATACCCGGTGCCCTC
Source organism: Streptomyces sp. NPDC086519 (assembly GCF_040686075.1). Classification (NCBI taxonomy): domain Bacteria; kingdom Bacillati; phylum Actinomycetota; class Actinomycetes; order Kitasatosporales; family Streptomycetaceae; genus Streptomyces; species Streptomyces sp. NPDC086519. The sequence goes on along the minus strand of NZ_JBFBJL010000040.1, from coordinate 52,299 downwards.
GTCGTAGAGCGCAACGAACTGGAGTGGCGCCTGGATCCACAGGGCAGCCACAAGGCCCCGGAGGCCACCGGCCACGACATCCAGGTCGTCGTGATCTGCAACGAGGGCTACGCCTCCAGCCTGGCCGCCGCCTCCCTCCACCAACTGGGCCTGCACCGGGCGACGGACCTGGTCGGCGGCTTCCAGGCCTGGAAGTCGGCGGGCCTGCCGGTCACACCTCAGTCGCCCCCGTCACCCCGGTCGTCCTAGTCGTCCTAGTCGTCCTAGTCGTCCGTCGGGCAGTACACCGGGGCGAGGTCCGCGTTGTCCTTGGTGACCAGCCGGATCCTCGCCTTGGCGATCTTGTCCACGTTCTCGTCACGCAACAGGGCGATCGTGTTCTCCACCGCCAACTGGCCCATGTCGGCGGCCGAGTTGGAGACCGTGGCGGCGAACCGTCCGTCCTTGAGGGCCGCCAGCCCCTCGTCCGTGCCGTTGACGGTGACGATCCTCACGCCCGTGGCCCCGGCCGCGTCGAACGCCTTGCGCACGCCGAAGGCCATCTCCTCGTTGGCGACGAACGCGTAGTCCAGGTCGGGATGGGCCTTGATCATGCTCGCGGCGACGCTCTTCGCCTTGGCCGCATCGAACATGCCCGGCTGCTCGGCGACCACCTTCGCGTTGGCCGGCAGCGCCTTGGTGAAGCCGCCTACGAGCAGGTCGGAGGCGGCGCCGGGCGCCCCGGCGACCACTCCGACCCGCACCTGCCGCCCGGCCGCCGCGTCGGCGACCCATCCGGCGTCCAGTTCGCCCACCTCCTTCAGGTCCACGACGACCGCCCCGAGGATGCCGGAGGGATCAGCGTCGACCGAGGTCAGGAAGACGGGGATGTGCGCGCTCCGGGCCTGCGCGATGTCCTGCCGCAGGGCGTCGGTGCTGACCGTCTGGAGGATGATCACGCCCACCTTGCGCGCGATCATGTCCTTGATGTTGGACAGTTCCTGTGCCGCGTCCTGGTGCGAGTCAGCCGTGATGATCTTCGCGAAGTTGTCCTTGGCCGTCCGCACCACGGCCCGCTGCAGACAAGTGTGGAACTGGGTGGACCCTCCGTTCACGAACCCGATCACCAGCGGACCGTCGTCACCGCCCTGCTGGGCCGAGTCGAACGCACAGCCGCCCAGCCCCAGCCCGGCCACGAGCCCGAAGGCGGCCAGGGCGCTTCGGGTGCGAGCAGTTCCGGGCATGGCGGGGCCGCCTTTCGAGTGCACGGGTTTGTCTCCCTTCCAAGGGAGTTGATGACCTGCGGGGATCCACGCGGGTGGCGGGACCGGCCGACGCTACCGCCACCCCAAACGAAACGAACCCGCCCGCGCGCGCACGCTAAGGGTGCGCACGCCGTAGCGATCCGCAGAGGAAACGGTCCGGTGGGTTCGCCGCGTAGCGCTCGGTGCGGATCGTGCCGCGCAGGCCGGTGTCGAGGAGGGTCCCGCAGGCGGAGATCAGGGCGGCCGCGCAGAGCAGGGCGAGGAAGGCACCGAGGAAACCGGCCTTGCGGGCGCGCGGACGGTCTTGGGGGCGTAGCGCAGCAGCATGGCGTACACCGTCGTCGACGCGGAGGGCCCGGAGCACTGCGGTGGTGCGGTGTCCTGACGGGGGCACCCCCCGGGGAGACTGTCGCCCCGTCAGAAGTCCCCGGCCTCCAGGAACTCGGTGTCCTCGCCCTCCTCGTCCAGGGCTCGCCGGACGACCCGGAGGGCCATGCCCTCGGGGTACCCCTTGCGGGCGAGCATGCCGGCGAGGCGGCGGATCCGCTTGTCGCGGTCGAGGCCCCCGGTGGAGCGGAGCTTGCGGGCGACGAGTTCGCGGGCCGTCTCCTCCTCCTGCTCGGAGTCGAGCCGGCCGACGGCCTCGTCGACGAGCGCCGAGTCGACCCCCTTGGTGCGCAGTTCCTGGGCGAGTGCGCGCCGGGCCAGCCCCCGGCCGTGGTGCCGGGACTCCACCCAGGCGTCCGCGAAGGCGCTGTCGTTGATCAGCCCGACCTCCTCGAACCGCGACAGCACCTCCTCGGCCACGTCGTCCGGGATCTCCCGCTTGCGCAGGGCGTCCGCGAGCTGTCTCCGGGTGCGCGGGGTCCCGGTGAGCAGGCGCAGACAGATCGCCCGCGCCCGCTCAACCGGGTCCGCTGGAGGTTCCCCCTGCTCGGCCCTCGACGAGGAAGAGGAACCCCCGTCCTCACCGGACGGCTCCCCGAAGCCACGCCGACGGCGCGTCCCGGGCTTGCGCGAGCCACGGCCGGGTGACCCGTGCCCGCGGGGCCCGCCCGGGCCACCGTGCGTGCCGTCGCCGTACGCGCCGTCGCTCCCGTAGTCGCCGTCGCCCGTGCCGTAGGCCTCGTCGCCACCCCCGGCGGAGCCCGAGTCGCCCCCGGTGCCCCTCCCCCGTGGGGCACCGGGGGACGCGTACTCGTGATCGGCCCAGTCGGTTCGTCGTGTCACGGCGTCAGCTCTTGGCGGTGGCGGCCTTGGGCTTGGTGGCCTTGGCGGCGGCCGGCGCGGGCACCGTCTTCGCCGCGTCGTCCGTGGCCGCGGTGGTGGTGACCGCCGCGTCCGCGCCCGGCTCGGCGGCGGGCTGCTCCGGGCGGACGCCGACGCCCAGCTTCTCCTTGATCTTCTTCTCGATCTCGTTGGCCAGGTCGGGGTTGTCCTTGAGGAAGTTGCGCGCGTTCTCCTTGCCCTGGCCGAGCTGGTCGCCCTCGTACGTGTACCAGGCGCCGGCCTTGCGGACGAAGCCGTTCTCCACGCCCATGTCGATCAGGCCGCCCTCGCGGCTGATGCCCTGGCCGTAGAGGATGTCGAACTCGGCCTGCTTGAAGGGCGGCGCGACCTTGTTCTTGACGACCTTGACGCGGGTACGGTTGCCGACCGCGTCCGTGCCGTCCTTCAGCGTCTCGATGCGACGGATGTCGAGCCGCACCGAGGCGTAGAACTTCAGCGCGCGGCCACCGGTCGTGGTCTCCGGGGAGCCGAACATCACGCCGATCTTCTCGCGGAGCTGGTTGATGAAGATCGCGGTGGTCTTGGACTGGTTGAGCGCACTGGTGATCTTCCGCAGCGCCTGACTCATCAGGCGGGCCTGGAGACCGACGTGGCTGTCGCCCATCTCGCCCTCGATCTCTGCGCGCGGGACGAGCGCGGCGACGGAGTCGATGACGATGAGGTCGAGGGCGCCGGAGCGGACCAGCATGTCCACGATCTCCAGGGCCTGCTCGCCGTTGTCCGGCTGGGAGAGGATCAGGTTGTCGATGTCGACGCCGAGCTTCTGCGCGTACTCGGGGTCCAGGGCGTGCTCCGCGTCCACGAACGCGACCTGACCGCCCGCCTTCTGCGCATTGGCCACGGCGTGCAGGGTCAGGGTCGTCTTGCCGGAGGACTCCGGTCCGTAGATCTCCACGACCCGGCCGCGCGGCAGGCCACCGACACCCAGGGCGACGTCGAGCGCGGTCGACCCGGTCGAGATGACCTCAATGGGCTCCTTCGTCCGGTCGCCCATGCGCATGACCGCGCCTTTGCCGAATTGCCGTTCAATCTGTGCGAGCGCGGCGTCGAGCGCCTTCTCGCGGTCGGTTCCTGCCATGGGTTCCACCCGGTTTGCTTGAGTCGATCGCTTCACGTCAAAGACGCTAACGCCTGCCACTGACAATGCGCCCCGACGCCGGTTCGGCCTGTGGACAACTCGGGGACTTATCCACCGAAAACGTGTTGAACTGCCGTTGAAATCCCCATCCGGAGCCTCACCGGAGCTCCCATAAGAATGGATGTTCGATTTTCGTGTCAAGCGCGCCACCCGGCACTCCCGGCACTTCCCCGCTGCCGTGCGCCATCGAACCTTGATCATTGCCAAACGATCTTCACCGGGCCGTCGTCGAGCTTGGCGCCTTCCTGGAAGCCGGGGACGGTCGGCGCCCGGAGGTGGGCGTACGCGGCTCGCGGGCGGGAGCGCGCGGCGCGCCGGGGGGCGGCAGCCGGAGGCAGGACCGCGGCACGGCACCCCGCACCACCCCGCGAGGCGTTCACCCGATCGTGAGTTTCCGCATGCCCCGCGCGCCGTGCCGCGATGCTCGAAGAGGCGGCCGGGGAGCGGCGCCGCCCTGGGTGCTGTGGGTGGGAGAGCGCATGACACATGAGACGGGACGACGCGGTCTGGACGAGCAGGCCGTGCTGCTGGCGGCGGGGCTGGCCGACCTGGCGGTGAGCACGGTGGGCACCGCCTTCGGGACGTTACGGGGGCTGCTGCGCCGCTCGGACACCGGCGCGCTGGCGGCGGAGGCCGAGCACGACCTCACCGCGCGGGGGCGCCTGGTCCTGGACCGGTATGCGGCCGTGCCCCCGGCCCATCTGGAGATCCTCGCCCGGCACGCCCTCGTCCGACGGACCACCGCCGATGACTGACCGGTGGGATCCGACCGCCTTCAAGAACCGCGTCGACGAGGTGCTGCGCCGGTTCGTCGCCGAGGAGGCCGACCTGTTCGCGGCGGTCGACCCGCTCCTGATCCCGGTGGCCGAACAACTGGAGGCGGCGGCCGCGGACGGCAAACGGCTGCGGGCGGCGTTCTGCTACTGGGGCTGGCGCGCGGTGGGCCAGCCGGACAGCGCCGCGCTGGTGCGGGCGGCGGCCTCCATGGAGCTCGTGCACGCCGCCGCCGTCGTACACGACGACCTCATCGACGACAGCCCGCTGCGGCACGGGCGCCCCACCCCGCACCTCGCCCTGCGCACCGCCGTACGAGACCGTCCGGGCGCCGACGCCGCCGCGCGGTCGCTGGCGATGCTGGTGGGCGATCTGCTGATGTCGCTGGCCGGGCAGTTGTTCGCGACCTGCGGGCTGCCCGCCGCCTACCTCGCCCGGGCCCGGCCCCTGTGGTCGGTGCTGGCCCGGGAGCTGATCGCGGGCGAGTGCCTGGAGATCCTGCGCACCGGAGCCGGTCCGGACACCTCGGCCTCGCTGAAGGTGATCCGCTACAAGACCGCCAAGTACACCGTCGAGCAGCCCCTGCTGATCGGCGGCGCCCTGGCCGGGGCCGGCGAGCGGCTGCGTGAGGGGTACTCCGCGTACGGGCTGCCGCTGGGCGAGGCCTTCCAGCTCCGCGACGACCTGCTCGGCCTGTTCGGGGCACCGGAGCGCACCGGCAAGGCCAACGCCGACGACGTACGCGGCCAGCGGCCCACCGCCCTGCTCGCGGAGACCTGGCGTCTCGCCCGTGCCGACGACCGGGAGCGGCTGGGCGCGTTGCTCGGCAGCCCGGATCTGGACGCGGACGGCCTGGACGCGGTCCGCGAGGTGATGTGCCGGCTCGGAGCACCCGACCGGATCGAGCACATGATCGGCGCGCGGGTCGCGGAAGCACTCGACGCTCTCCACGAACTGGACGTGCCGGCTCCCGCCGCCGGCGCCCTGACCTCGCTGGCCCACTCGGCCGCGGTCCGCCTGTCCTGACCCCCCCACGGGTGGCCCGGAGGGCGCCCGCGACGACAAGGAGCCCTGCCGTGACCTACACCGAGGCCTCGATGGACACCCTGCGGCACGCCGGTGACGAACTCGCCGACGCCACGGTCGCCGCGCTCTTCGAGCGCGGGGAGGTGGGCACGTTCAACACCCTGATGCGGTACGTCTCCACCGCCGGCGCTCCGCTGCCGGACGGGCTGCCCGGTGTCGCGCGGGAGTACCTGGAGGCCACCCGGATGCCGCCGTCCTGGGTGGACTGGGGCGAGATGGAGAAGGCCCGGCTGTTCTTCATCGACAACAACGTGCACATCTCGACCGCGCTGTCCTTCGCCGCCATGCCCGCCTGTTACGTCGTCCCGCGCGTGGCGAAGCTGCTGTCGGCCACCCACGGGCTGCGGTACCCGTCCAAGCGCATGGCGGAGACCGGTCAGTTCACCGTGTACCTCATGCAGCCCGACGCCTTCGAGGCAGGCAGCCGCTTCATCCCGGCCGCCCAGAAGGTGCGCCTGCTGCACGCCTCCGTCCGGCATCACCTCAGGCGTGAGAACCGCTGGGACACCGAGGCGCTCGGCACGCCGATCTGCCAGGAGGACATGATCGGCGGGCAGATGTTCTTCTCTCTGCTGGTCCTCGACAGCCTGCACCGGCTGGGCGTCCACCTGTCCACGGAGGGCGCGCAGGCGTACTACTACGCGTGGCGGGTGGTGGGCGCCATGCTCGGCGTCGACCAGGAGGCCGTTCCGAAGACCCTCGACGAGGCGCGCGCCTTCCTCGATCTGTACATGGTCCGGTACATGGGCCCTTCCGAGGAGGGCGTGGTCCTGACCCGGCAGCTCATCGACCTCTACGAGGAGGTCGTCCCCGGCACCTTCTTCGACCCGGTCGTCTCGGCCCTGATCCGCCATCTGGTCGGCGACACCTGCGCCGACTGGCTGGCCGTGCCGCGCACCCCGTGGGACACCGTCGTCAAGGCCGTACCGCATCTCCTCGGCGTCCTGGAGACCATCGAGGACCGCGCCCCGCTGGGCGCCTGGGCCCTGGACCGCCTCGGCCACCTCACCACCGTCCTCGAACTGTCCTCGCTCACTCGTGGCCGCGTCATGCACTACGCCATCCCCGAACACCTCAAGAAGGACTACGGAGTCCCGGGCTCCGTACCCCGCACCCGGCGGTGGACCCCGCCGGCCGCCACGGTCTCCTGATCCCCCTACTCCGCGAGGCGTACCGCGGGTGTCTTCGGCCGGACGACGACCGCGCGGACAGCCCCCGAGAGGCTGAGCGCATGTCCTCCTCCCTGAAGGATCCGTCCCGGAAGCCACCGGCGAACCCGCCGGCCGGGGTGCGCCCCGCCGAGCGTCTGTGTCACACGACCGGTGCGCTCCTCGTCCTGTCCGGCCTGGCGCATCTGGTGGTGTTCGCGGTCGACGGCGGCCCCTGGTACGGCCCGGTCTCCTGGCGCAAGCCCGTCACGTTCGGGCTCTCCTTCGGGCTGACGCTGATCGCGGTCGCCTGGGTCACCTCGTATCTGAGGATCGGGGAGCGGCTGCGGACCGTACTGCTCCTCGTGTTCGCCGCCGACTGTGTGGTGGAGGTCGGCGGGATCACGCTGCAGGCGTGGCGGCGGGTGCCCTCGCACCTCGACATGGCAACGCCGTTCGACACGGCGGTGTCCATGGTGCTCGCGGTGGGCGGCGGGGTCCTGGTGGCGCTGCTCACCGTCTTCGCGGTGGCGTCCTTCCAGCGGCGGCCGGCCGGCCCCGTGGGCATGGCGCTCGCGGTGCGCTCCGGGTTCGCGATCCTGCTGGTGGCGCTGGCCTCGGGAGCGGCGATGATCGCGCGCGGGGTGGTGCTTGTCCGGAGCGGGCACCAGGCGGCGGCGTACGGGTCGACGGCCCCGCTCAAGCCGCTGCACGGCGTCAGCCTGCACGCGGTGCTGGTCCTGCCGGCTCTGGCCTGGCTGCTGTCCCGCACCACGTGGAGCGAGGAGACCCGGTGGCGGGCCGTGGCAGCGGCGGTGGGCTGCTACGCGGCGGCGGTGGCCGCGGCCGGGGTGTGGGCGGTGCTCACCTACCGATAGCGGCGGGCGTCAGGACGGGCTGTCCCCGGATTCCTCGGCGGGCCGCTGCCATATCAGCCGCCGCGCGCGCGTGAGCAGCCCGGGGCCGCCCGTGCCGCGCCGTCGGTGGCCGTGCACCCGTGGGTCGTCCGTGACGTCGTAGCGCTTCACATAGGCGCTCAGGAACGCCTGGAGCGTGGCGACCGCCGGGATGGCGACCAGTGCGCCGACCGCGCCGAGGAGCGCGGTGCCCGCGATGACCGAGCCGAAGGCGACCGCCGGGTGGATGTCGACCGACTTGGAGGTCAGCTTGGGCTGGAGCACGTAGTTCTCGAACTGCTGGTAGACCACGACGAACACCAGCACCCACACCGCGTACAGGGGGTTGACGGTGAACGCGATCAGCATCGGCAGCGCACCCGCGAGGTAGGTGCCGATGGTGGGGATGAACTGCGAGACCAGCCCCACCCAGACGCCCAGCACGGGCGCGTACGGCACGCCCAGGGCCTCCAGCAGGATGTAGTGGGCGATGCCGGAGATCAGCGCCATCACACCGCGCGAGTACAGATAGCCGCCGGTCTTGTCGACCGCGATCTCCCAGGCGCGCAGCACCTCGGCCTGGCGGGCGGGCGGCAGCACGGAGCACAGGGTGCGGCGCAGCCGGGGGCCGTCGGCGGCGAAGTAGAAGGCGAACAGGGTGATCGTCAGCAACTGGAACAGACCGCCGAGCACCTGCCCGGAGACGTCGAGCACGCCGGCCGCGCTGTTCTGCGCGTACTTGCGCAGCCAGTCGGAGTGCAGCAGCCCTTCCTGGACGTCGACCCGTCTCAGGTGGCTGTGGAAGGTCTCGTTGACCCAGTTGATGACCGAGTCCAGGTAGTCCGGGAAGTCTTCGACGATCTTGTTGATCTGTCCGGCGAGCATCGAGCCGAGCAGGGTGACGAAACCCGCGACGGCGATCGCCAGGCCGAGGAAGACCAGGAAGGTCGCGAAGCCGCGGCGCATGCCGCGGGAGGCCATCCGGCTCACCGGGGGCTCGATGGCCAGCGCCAGGAAGAACGCGATGAGGATGTTGATCAGCAGGCCGGTGAGCTGGTGGAAGGCCCAGCTGCCCAGCTGGAAGGCGGCGACGAGGGCGAGCGCCAGCACCATGGCGCGGGGCAGCCAGCGCGGCATGCGGGCGCCCGGTACCGCGGCGCCGGCGGCCGGCGACCCGGCGCGCGGCGTCGTGTCGACCGGGGATGCGTCCTGGGCGGTCCGCCCGTCCTCGTCAGTGGCTGCCACGGGGCAATTCTCGCGCACGCCGCTGACAACGCGTGGCCCGTACCCGATCTTCGTGCACGGTCAGCGCTTCTCCCCCGGAACGTTCATGACCGTGCAGACCACGCGCCACACGTCCTTCGCGTCCCAGCCGGAGTCCAGCGCCTCGTGCACCGTCAGTCCGCCGAGCTCCGTCATCACATGATCGCGCGCGAAGGTGTCGGCGTACCCGGCACCGAAGTGTTCCGTCATCCGCTGCCAGAAGACCGTCAACCGCATGAATTCCGCTCCATACCCGCCATGACCTGCATGTTTCCCGCCCTTCACGCCGCCGCACGACCGTCAGGGGGTTTCAGGGCGTTCGCCTCCCTGCCCAACCAAGGATCCATGGTGGCGCGACCTCGCGTGCCGGCGTGGGCATGCAGTGCTTCTACGTACAGTGCGTCTATGGACGCAGAGTAAAGCCAGGGTCGGCGAGCCCGAGCCGGCGGGCGCGGGAGACGACCGACTCGCCGGCTCTCGGTGCGTACGCCGCGCAGCCGTCCCTCGCATCCGGACTCCGGCCGAGGCCGCGCCTGGATGCCGCTCCCGCCGCTCCTCCTGTCCATCGCCCTGATGGTCCTGATGGCGTTTCCCGGGCGAGTGGCCGGTGCGAGTCGCAGACCGGGCCGCCGCCGCTCATGATGGAGAGCAGGAGAGTCACATGGCTTTTCGAGTTCACATCCGCGGAGGTGAGCCTCATGACTCTGCCCGCACGACACCGGCACGGCAGCATGCTGGAGCGGGCCTACCCGCCGATAGCCGCCGAGTTCGACGAGTTCTTCGAGCGGATGAACCGGTTCCTGGAGTCCGCCGCACCGTCCTGGGCCGAGCCCATGGCCTGGGCGCCGTTGGCCGATCTGAGCGAGACCGACGAGGCGTACAAGATCGACTGCGAACTGCCCGGCGTCAAACGCGAGGACGTCAACGTCGAGGTCAGCGGACGGGAGCTGCACATCACCGGGGAGCTGAAGGAAAGCGAACGGGAAGGCGTACTGCGTCGCGCCACGCGCCGCACCGGGCGCTTCGAGTACCGGGCGCTGCTGCCCACCGAGGTGAAGGCCGAGGATGTGCACGCCACCCTTGCCGATGGCATTCTCACCGTCGCTGTCCCCAAGGCCCAGGCGGCCAAGCCCCGTCACATCGAGATCGAAGGCTGAACCACCGCTCCCACGGGGAGACGACCGACGGGTCCGGACGGCCGACGCTCCAACCGCACCCGCGCGACCGCGTGAGGCGGCCGGCCGAACGACGGCCGCACACCCCCTGCACCACGCGACAGGAACGCGCCGGCCGTGATCCTGCGTGCCGGGACGCGCGTCCGTCCGACCGGCCGGGTCTGTGGATGACCATGACCACCGGGTCCGGGTATCCGCCACGCGGTCATCGGAGTGTTCCGCACACCGGTGATCTGCGTGTCGAGGCCTGGGCGCCGACACGCGAGGAGTGCATCGCCGAGGCGGTGCGGGGCATGGTCGGCAGCTTCGCCGAACTGCCCGCGGACGCCTCTCACGTGACGCGGGAGTGTGTGGTGGCGGCCGAGGACGACAGCCGGCTCCTGGTCGCCGTGCTCGAGGAAGTCGTCTACCGCATGGACACGGCGGACGAACTCCCGGTGGACGTCGCGGTGACGCCGGAACCGGATGGCGTACGCGTGCGTTTCGCCATGGCCGACAGCTCGGCGGCCACGCAGACCGGGGCCGTGCCCAAGGCCGTCGCGCTGCACGGCCTGCGACTGGCCCAGGACGCGCACAGGTGGGCGTGCCGAGTCACGCTCGACGTGTGACGCCCGTCCCGGCATCCGGTGCCGGGACGCCTCTCCGAGGAGGCCGAACCGACATGGACATCCGGCTCATGGCAGACGGACCCTGGCGGTTCCGCATCGAACAGGCCGGCGCCATGCGCGTACCCGGAGTAGTCCTCGCCCCACGGGAGCTGCTGCCGAACGAGCCGGGTGACCAGGCCCTTGCCCAGGTGGCCAATGTGGCCACGCTTCCGGCCATCGTCCGCGCCTCGTACGCCATGCCCGACATCCACTGGGGCTACGGCTTCCCCATCGGCGGTGTGGCCGCCACCGAAGTCGCGGGCGGGGGCGTCATCTCGCCGGGCGGGGTGGGCTTCGACATCTCCTGCGGGGTGCGCCTGCTCACCGCGCACCTCGACCGCACCGTCCTGCGGCCCAGGCTGCCCGCGCTGATGGACCGGCTGGACGGAGTGATCCCACGCGGGCTCGGGCGCGGCGGACTCTGGGACCTGACGGGCCGGGCACAGCTGCACGAGATCCTGCGCGGCGGTGCCCGGTACGCGGTCGAACAGGGCCACGGGGTGGCGCGCGACCTGGAGCGGTGCGAGGACGGCGGAGCCGTCGGCGACGCCGACCCCACCCAGGTCGCCGAACGCGCACTGGACCGTGGCGCCGGGCAGGTCGGCAGCCTGGGCTCGGCCAACCACTTCCTGGAGATCCAGGCGGTCGACACCGTGTACGACGAGACATGCGCGCGGGCGTTCGGCCTGCGCCCCGGCCTGGTGTGCGTCATGATCCACTGCGGCTCACGCGGACTGGGCCACCAGATCTGCTCCGACCACGTGCGGGCCATGGACGCCGCGATGCGGCACTACGGCATCGACGTCCCCGACGCGCAACTCGCCTGCACGCCCGTCGACTCGCCCGAAGGCCGCGCCTATCTGGGCGCGATGGCAGCGGCCGCGAACTACGCCCGCGCCAACCGCCAGCTGCTCGCCGACGCAGCCCGCCATGTATTCCTTCAGCTGACCGGCTCGGGGCTTGATCTGCTCTACGACGTCTCGCACAACCTGGCCAAGCTGGAAACCCATCCCCATGACGGCGCCCGGGCGCTGCTGTGTGTCCACCGCAAGGGCGCCACCCGGGCCCTGCCGCCGGGCCACGCCGACCTGCCGGACGCCCTGCGCCGCTTCGGCCAGCCGGTGTTCGTGCCCGGCACGATGGGCACCGCCTCGTATGTCATGACCGGCAGCACCGGCAACCGGGCGTTCGACTCCTGCTGCCACGGCGCGGGCCGCGTCTGGAGCCGGCACCGCGCCCACCGTGAGACGTCCGCCGTGCAGTTGCGCCACGAGCTGGCCGGTGCGGGGGTCTGGGTGCGCCCCGCCTCCTGGCGCAGCGTGATCGAGGAGGCGCCCGAGGCGTACAAGGACGTCGACGCCGTCGTCCGGGCCAGCGAACACAACAACCTGGGCCGCCTTGTGGCGCGCCTGGTGCCGCTGGGCGTCCTCAAGGGCTGACCGGTCCAGCTCAGCCGGTGAGGAATGCGGTCGACCGCCGACGGCCCCCGCGGCAGACCGCCTCCGGCACGCCTGCCGGATTCATCCGCATATGCGGCATTACGGTGGCGCTCACCGCAGGGAGGCAGGGGCGGTTCCGGCCCGTGCCGCCGCAGGCGCGAGCGAGTAGAGAGAAGACCATGTCCATTGGTGGAGAGTGGTACAACGAGTTCGGTTCACAAATGCACCTGGAGGCGGACCCCGAAGGGACCGTCAGCGGACAGTACGTGACCGCCGTAGGACACACGCCGGGGACGTACCTGCTCACCGGGCGCCATGACGGGCCTGCGACCCCGGGGAACGGCATCGCTCTCGGCTGGACGGTCGCCTGGCGCAACGAGCACGGCAACGTGGGCTCGGTCACGAGTTGGAGCGGCCAATTCCTGGCGGACCCGGAGCGCATCCTCAGCACTTGGCTGCTGACCCGTTCCGCCGCGGTGGAGGCGTGGGAGTCCACTGTGGTGGGGCAGGACGTGTTCACGCGGCAGAAGCCCACCGGCGAGGACGTCGATCGTGCTTTTCGCAGCGGCCGGCCGGTCTCGCACCCGATGCCGTCCTGAAGAGCGGCACTCGCGACCGGGCCGGCCGACATCCCGCAACGGCGTTTTCGTCGGCCGCCCGCGGACCAACACCTCGACGGGACGGCCCGGCGGGGTCTCAGGAGCACACGGCGAGTACGGCCGCGCGGCCCGCTGGCGCCGAGCGGGGTCCCCGGGCCGGGCGGCAACGGGCCGGGGCAGCCGGGCGGAGCGGCACGCGCGGCACAAGGTGATCACGGAGTGCCCGCCTCCACGCAACGACAAGAGCAGCCAGCCATCGGTTGTCGCCACCCCGGGGGTGCCGCTGTGCTCAGTCGCCTCGCAGACGCCGTCGTGCCGGTCTTCGGCCGCCTGGACATCACCACGGACACCGGTTCCGGACCGATCGCAGGCAGCATCGTCATCGCCAACCACACCTCGCTCAGTGACCCCGCGATCGTCCTCGCCGCGCTGCGCCGCCTCGGCACCGAGCCCATCGTGCTGGCAGCCGCCGGGCTGTGGCGCGTCCCCCTGCTCGGCCGCGCCCTGACCCGCGAGGGGCACATCCCGGTGCACCGCCACGACCCGCGGGCCGCCCAAGCGCTGCGAGAGGCGCACGCCGCACTGACCGCGGGCCGGTCCGTCCTGCTCTACCCGGAAGGCGGGCTCCCCCATCGCAAGGGCGTCCGCGAGGCTCCGCCCCGGCCCTTTCACCCCGGCCTCTTCCACCTCGCACGCGCCACGGGCGCCCAGATCGTGCCCGTGGGCCAGGCCGGCGCCCGCGCGCTGGCATCCGGCAGCCCCTTCGAACAGGTGGCCAGGCTGCTCACCGCCCCGTTGCGCCGTCCACGACTGCACGTGCACGTCGGCGCACCACTGCGCTTGGACAGCGAACAGACCCAGGCCCAGGCTCTCGCCATGACGCACAGCGCGCTGACCGGGGCCTGGCACGCCGCGGCCCGGCAGCTCGGCGCACCGGTGCTCAGCACCGCGCGCTGAGGCTCGGCCTGCCCACCTGAGCCGTCGCCTGTTCGCCACCAGGCACGCCGGGGCCGGCCGGCACGTGGGACCGCATGTGGAAGATCACCCCCTGGGGTCGATGTAGCGCAGCAGTACGCCCACGCCCTCGCCCAGCCTCAGCTCCTGCTCGGGCACCACGACCAGTTCGGCCCGCGTGCCGACGACGGCGCGGGCCAGGGCCGTGTCGGCCCGTTCCTCGCTGATCTCCCGTATTCCGTAGGAGCGCAGTTCCTCTTCGGCGAGGGCGAGTTGACCGGGTTCCGGGCCGACCCACAGACGCAACGGCGACTCGGGGTGGTCGTTGAGGAAGAGGGCCTTGACCCTGCCGCGTTGCAGCTCCGACACGGCGGGGGCGAGGCCTTCCGCGAACGCTCCGTCGCGAGCGCGCTCGGCGAGGAAGGCGTCCAGCAGTGCCCGGTCGTGTGCGGCCATGCGCCCTGTGAACAGGCGTTCAAGGCACTGCTCCATCAGGGCCCGCCCGGGCTCGGACTCGCCGGCGCCCTCCACGGTGGTGACCTGCCCGCGCAGGGCCGCCGGTAGTCGGCGGACGAGGATGCCGCGGGCCCAGACGTCTCCGGCGACGAACACCGTCTCGACGTCGATGCGCCGTGCGTGGCCTTCCAGCTCTCGGCCGACCTCTCCGGCGGCGTGGGTCCAGTCGGCCACCGGGATCTCCTGGTCCATCCGGTGGCCCGGCGTGACCCTGGTCAGGGGCCACGTACCCGCCTCGGCCTCGATCCGTACGGTGCCGGCGGCGTCCGTCGAGTGCCGGCCGCCGTAGTGCACGTGCACCGCCAGGTACGGGATCCCGGGCGCGTGCTGCACGATCAGCGGCATGGTGTCCGGCAGCGTGCCGAAGTGCGCGGTGTCCCGTGCGGGCGGTGCGGGCAACTCGTCCAGCAGGGCCAGGTGTCCGTGGGCGGTGAAGACAGCCCGACCGTGCGTGCCGGGAACGTCCGCGTCGCCGCCCACGGTGCCCGCCACCGCGGTGATGGAGTCCTGGTCCGCTCCCTCGGACATCAGGGCGTCCCGAAGACGCCGCCAGCGCAGTTGTACCGCGGCATCGGGATCCTCGATGGCGCCGTCACGGGACGTGTCCAGATAGACGGACGCGAAAGGGCCGCGCTGCTTGTAGAGAGGTTCAAGGAAGGAAAGTTTCATGATCACTCCCGACCCGCCGAGCCCGTGACCGGTTCTCCGGCCACCCGGCCCCGGGGCCGGGCCTCCCGCCTGGGCGCGGCCCTCGGGTGACGGGCCGCCGCTACTCGACCGGTGAGATCAGGCCGTAGTGGCCGTCGTAGCGGTGGTAGAGGACGTTTCCCCGCCCGGTGGCGGCGTCGGCGAAGAACACGAACGGGAATCCCGCGAGATCCAGCCGCTCCTTCGCCTCGGCCACCTTCATCCGGGGAGCGGGAAGCTCGCTCAGGGTCAGCGGCACGGCCGCCGGGCCGACCAGTTCGGGGTGCGGGCGCACCTGGGCGAGGCGGTAGCCCGTCGAGCCCGACCGGTACAGCACGCTGTCCTCTCCGGTGCCGATGTCGGTGAAGAGGTGGAAGTCGTAGTCCATCGTCTCCAGCTCGAAGGCCGCCTCGTCGGGTGTCTCCCAGGCCAGCGAGTAGGACTTGTGCCGCACGACCTGCCGTTCCTCGGCCGGGCGCGGGAAGTAGTCGGGGCGGTGGGTGGGCTCGCCGCCGTGCCGCCACTCGTGCGAGCCCGGCGCGGGCGTCCTGCCGCGCCGGGCCTCCCAGTGCTGGTCGAGGCGCTCCAGCCGGGCGCCGAGCCGGTCCTGCAGCAGGTCGACGGCCTCGGTCACGGTCGTGGCGGCCACATGCGCGCGAGCCGGACGCCCGTTGACGTCCAGATTGGCCTGCGCGATCGCCGGCCGCTCCGTGGCGGGGTTGGCCATGCGGGTCAGCTTGACGCGGGCGAACAGAACCGGCTCCCGCGTCCGGCCGGTGAGCGCCCGTACCTTCTCCTGTGCGTACTCGAGGGCTCCTGGCGGCATCTGCCCCTGGGTCTCCACCTGGATCTCGGGAGCCTGCTGTGGTGCCGATCGCTTCATGGCAGCCTCCTTGCCGCGTATGTCCCCCTCTCCACACTTGCGCTCATTGGGCCTGCACGCACGGCCAGCGTGCCCGTGCCCGGCTGATCAACCCCCTTGCCCTGAACGGGACATGCCGAAGCGGCCCGTACGGCGACGAGCTGGGAGGCCCGCTCCGGGAGCGGCCGACCGGCCCCCGCCGGACGCCAGGCCGGCCAAGCGCACGGCCCTGAGCGCACGGCCTCACCGTGCCGGGTGCCGGTGCGGCTGCCAACCGGCTCCGCCCGCCATAGCATGGAGCCCTGGGCAGGGAAAAGAGGAGCCACAGCGGCGCCGTTGGTGCCCGTCCGGACGCCGCCGGGCCTGTGCCGCAATCCCGCCGCTTCTGAACAAAGTCCGCCTCGCAGGTGCGGACGAGGCCTCTCGGCAACGCGAAGCACGTCCTTCCCGCGGACGGACCGGAAGGGAAGATCCATGCCCCCCACACATCCACCTGACTTCGAGCACTCCATCCACAGCGCGAACATCTGGCTCAAAGCGGTGTCGGGAGCCCTGGACACGGAGGACCGCCACCTCGCCCACCGGATCCTGCGCACCTGGCTGCACACGTTCCGCGACAGGCTCACCGTCGATGTGACCGCCAACTTCGCCGCGCAACTGCCCGAACTGGTGCGCGGCGCCTACTACGACGGCTGGGACCCCAGTGCCGTACCGGTCAAGTACGACCGCCAGGGGTACGTGGACCGCTTCGTGCAGGAAGCCAAGGTCGCCCCTGAGGACGTCCCCCGGATCGCCGGCGCGGTCACCACCGTCGTACGCGAGCACGTCTCGCCCGGGCACCTGGAAGCAGCGCTGGAACAACTTCCGCACGACATCCGCGCCTTGCTTCTCCAGCCGACCGCCTGACCTGCGGCACGAGGCAGCGGGCAGCGGGCAGCGGGCAGCACATTCGCCGCACGTGTCCGGACGTCCGGCCGCCGACGGGCATCCGCCGCCGACGGAAAACGCACCCCCATCGGAAGGAAACAGTCATGACCACCGCGCGGGACATCATGCACGCCGGCGCCAGCTGCATCCAGGAGAACGAGACTCTGGAAGCCGCAGCGCGCAGGATGAGAGAGCTGGACGTCGGGGCCCTGCCGATCTGCGGGGAGGACGACCGTCTGCACGGGATCATCACCGACCGTGACATCGTCGTGAAGTGTCTCGCCAAGGGGAAGGACCCCCGGACCATGACCGCGGGCCAGCTCGAACAGGGCAAGCCGGTCACGGTCGACGCGGACACCGACAGCGGCCGTGTCCTCCAGGTCATGCAGGAGCACAAGATCCGGCGACTGCCGGTCATCGAGAACCACCGCCTGGTAGGCATGATCAGCGAGGCGGACCTCGCACGCCGCCTGTCGGAAAAACAGGTGGGCCACTTCGTCGAGGCTGTCTGCGTGGCCGCCTGAATTTCGACGGCACAGCACAGGGCCGACGGTTGATCTCCTGGGTGATCGAAACAAACCGGGCCACGACGTCCGACGCCACCGCGCCGGCGCCAAACGCCTCAACCACCCCCTCGTCGGGCATGTGACCTTCACCTACGAGACGATGGAGCTCGCCGCCGACGAGGGCCTGTACCTCATCGTCTGCGGCGTCGCCCCAGGCAGCCGCGACGCCGAGACCCTCGGCCTCCTCGCCAGTTGGAACACCACCGCACCGACGACGTCACCGTCCGGCACCTGACGCGGCCGCAGCTCCCTCACAGCGTCGAACCGCGGACAGCCCGAGCCCCCGGCGGCCGGCCGCGGTGTCGGTTCTCACGTCCTCGGTCGCACCGGCCTGAGGGCCACCTGGCGTGTACCGGCGGACCGAGCGCGTGTCGCGGGGCAGGGCATCCGGCGTTGTACTGGAAAGGGAAGCACCGCCGAACGAGGGGAAACTGGCCGTGCCGTCGCCGTCCGACATCCCTCCACCGGGCAAGCCGCACAAGGTCTTCGACCGGGACGCCGAGTGGCGGGAACTCGCCGCCTTCGCCTGTGACCGCCGGCCCGAGGCCCGCCTCGGGGTGGTCAGCGGGCGGCTTCGCCAGGGCAAGACGTACTTGCTGGAGGCGCTCACCGGCGCCCTGGGCGGCTTCTACTTCGGGGCCCAGCAGGGAACGCAGGCCGAGTCGCTGAGCCACCTCGCCGGCGAGTTCGCCCGGTACACGAACGATCCCTGCTCACCGCACTGGCACGGCTGGGAGGACGCCGTCGACGCCCTCCTGGCGCTCGGGGACCGGTGTCCGACGCCCATCGTCATCGATGAGTTCCCCGACCTGGTACGGCAGAGCCCCGCGCTTCCCTCCGTCCTGCACGGCGTCTACCGGCGTCACGACGGCGGCCGCCCCGGCCGGGCCCGTCTTCTGCTGAGCGGCAGCTCTCTGCCCCTGATGCACCGGCTGTTCAGTACCGCCTCCCCGCTGCACGAACTGAGCGATCTGCACCTCACCCTGCGCCCGTTCGACTACCGCCAGGCGGCATGCTTCTGGGGCATCGACGACCCCGCCCTCGCCCTGCTCGTCCACGCCGTCGTCGGCGGAACGCCCGCGTACCGGCACGCCTACGTCCACGAGGACAGCCCCACCGGGCGGGAGGACTTCGACGCCTGGGTGTGCAGAACCGTGCTCAATCCCGGCCGGCCGCTGTACCGCGAGGCGTACCACCTGCTGCAAGAGGAGACGGACCGCAAGGACCGCGCCCTGTGCCACTCCGCGCTCGCCGCCGTCGCCACGGGCTGCTCGACCCAGGGCCAGGTCGCGGACTGCCTCGGTGCTCCCCTGACCGACACCGCGCGCTGCCTCGGGCTGCTGCGGGAACACGGCCTGCTGCACAGCGAGCCCGACGCCTTCCGGCCCAGCCTCGTCAGGCTGTGCGTGGCCGAACCGCTGCTGGCCTTCGAACACGCGGTCGTACGACCTCATCGGTCGGCTCTGGCACAGCAGGACGCCGTCGCGGTCTGGAAGCACGCCCGCCCGGACTTCGACTCGATGGTGGCCCGGTCCCACTTCGCCCAGATCTGCCGTGACTGGGCCCTCCACTTCGCCGACCCCGACGTCTTCAGCGCCCCGCCCAAGTCCGCGGCCCACGGATCAGTGGCCGACCCGGCGCACTCCGGCGGCGCGGACGTGGCGGCGGAAGTGGTCGTACACGGCCACGGCGGCCTGCGCAAGGGGACTCTGCTGTCGGTGGGCCTGGCCCGCTGGGACGAGGTCATGGACCTGGGCCATCTGGAACATCTCCGCGGCCTCCTCGATGTCCTCGCCGACCGCGGCGAGGACATCACCCACACTCGGCCGGCCTGCTACAGCGGCGCCGGTTTCAGCCCCGCCCTGCGCGCCGCCGAGGCCCAGGGACAGGTGACACTCGTCGGCCTCGACCGGCTGTACGGACGGCGGTAGCCGACCGGGTGGGCGCCTCGCGGCCCTCGCCCACGGCCGTGGTGATCGCGCCTCGTCTGCCTGGTGGCCGAGCCGTATCTCCGTGCGACACGGTCGCGGAGACCGTGGCACCTTGCCATGATGGAATGACAGGAAAAGTGGCCATAAGAGTCGATTCCGATGGCAGAGGCAGGCCCTGACTGTGCGGGTGCACGGGCTCCACCGCCCGTCCCCCGCTGGTCCAGGTGCCGTGAAGCACCTGCGCCCAGAGAGGAACGGCATGCTTGAAAGAGCCCAGGACGCACCCTCAGGGGTCGACGCGGTCAAGGCGAGCGGCACGGTGTCGAAGGACGACTACAAGGCGGTGATCGAGCCGCTCATCGATGACGCCCGCCGGGAAGGCCGCCGCATCCGGCTCCTGTGGGAGTGCGGCCCGGAGTTCCAGTCCTTCACCCCAGCCGCCGGATGGGAGGACCTCAAGACCGGGACCGGCGCCATGCGCCTGTTCGAGGGGTGCGCCGTCGTCACCGACATCCGCTGGATCCGGGACTCGACCCGGCTGGCGAGTTTCCTGATGCCTTGTCCCGTACGCGTCTTCGGCGGCCAGGATCGCGAGGAGGCCCTGCGCTGGCTCGCCTCACTGCCTGAGGGGCCCGGCGTGTCCCACCAGCTTCTGACCGAGTCCAGGGTTCTCGTGGTCGAGGTCGAACAGCCCCTGCGCACGCAGGACTTCGACTCACTGGCACAGACCGCCGACAGCTGGCTCGAAACCCACGACGCCCTGTCCGGTGTGGTGGTGCATGCCCGCGACTTCCCGGGCTGGGAGAACATCGGAAGCCTGCTGCGGCATGTGCGTTTCGTCCGCGACCACCATCGCAGGATCGGGAGGATCGCGCTGGCGGCCGACAGCAAGCTCGCCGGACTCGTACCGCACTTCGCGAACCACTTCGTCCAAGCCGAAGTGCGGCAGTTCGGATACGACGAGCTCGACGACGCCGTCGCCTGGGCCGCGAGTCCGCCCCACTCACCGGCTCAGACCCCCGTCTCGAAAGGCAGGGCAGCGACGAAAACCGCCCAGCACAGCACCGTCGGCGAAGTGATGACACGCGATGTCGTCACCGTCCGCCCCGACACCCCGTTCAAAGAGATCACCGCCGTCCTGGCCACGCATGGCCTCAGCGCCGTGCCCGTGGCCGACGAGCGCGGTGCGCCGATGGGACTGGTGTCGGAGACCGACCTGCTCCGCAAGCAGGTCGACCAGCCCGACGCATACGGCGCGCAGGCAGCACCCCCTGAATGGCCCCACGAGAGGGCCAAGGCGCGCGCGGAGAACGCCGCCGGGCTGATGACCACCCCCGTGATCACCGCTCACGCCGACTGGCCGGTCGCCCAGGCCGCCCGGGCGATGGACCGCCACCGGGTCAGGCGGCTGCTGGTCGTGGACGACACCGGCCGCATCATCGGCATCGTCAGCCGCTCGGACCTGCTCCGCGTCTTCCTGCGCCCCGACGAGAAGATCCGGGAGGAGATCCGGGACGACGTGCTGGCGGGGATGCTGCGGCTGAGCGGGACGGAGGTGCAGGTCCAGGTTCACGACGGTGTCGTCACCCTGCGCGGTGAGGTCGAGAACCGCAGCACCGCCGAGATCGCGGAACGGCTCGCCAAGGGCGTGGACGGCGTCGTCACCGTCAGGCCCATGATCGACTACAGCGTGGACGACACGGCTCCGTAGCGCATACCGCCGCCGTATGCCCCGGCGGGCCGGACTGCCCGGCGAAGCAAAGCCGGAAATTCGGCACGCGAAGGACGCAGAACCGAACCTCTCCCCTGCCCGGTGCCGTCTCATCCGTTCGTGGCGTCAGCCGGTCGGTCTCATCCGCTTGTGGCGTCAGCCGGTCGGTCTCATCCGCTTGTGGCGTCAGCCGGTCCGTCTCATCCGCTTGTGGCGTCAGCCGGTCCGTCTCATCCGCGCGTGGCTTCAGCCGGTCCGCGGATGACGACGACCGGGCATTCGGCGTGCTGGACGACGTGCTGGACGACCGAGCCCAGCAGCGCCTCGGTGAATCCGCCGTGCCCCCGGCTCCCCACCACCAGCAGCTCCGCTCCCCGGGACGCGTCCAGCAGCGCGGCCGCCGGGTTCCCGCACACGACCACCTGCCGGACCTCGCCCCTGCGGTCAGGGCCGAGGGCCTCGTCGATCGCCTGCGTGAGGACAGCACCCGCGTTGTCGCCGAAGTCGAACCCGGCGGGACCCCAGCCGTAGAACGACGGGTACTCCCAGGCAGTCACCGCCTCGACCACGCCCCCCGCCAACTCAGCCTGCCGCGCCGCCCACTGCAAGGCGGCCTTCGACGGCCCGGACCCGTCAACACCGACCACGATCCGTCTGGTCGACGCCTTCTGATCGCTCATCGCTCAGCCAATCTGTGTGGTGACGGTACGCGTCAAACAGAGGGAACGGCCGCCTCATGCGTTCGGCATGAACGCGTTCGCAGTCGGACTGCGGGGCCGGTGAGGGGCGGCGTGGCAGCTCACCTGTCGGGCCCGATCCGGAGGCGGAAGACGGTGCCGGTGACGTCCTGGATGACCTCGTCGATGCGGTCGGCCACGTCGAGGACCGCCTGCTGCCCGTCGGCGTCGAGGCGTCCGGCGATGCTGTGCAGGTCGAGGCCGATGGCGTAGAGATCGTGGATGGTGCGGTCGTGCAGGTCCGCTCCGATGCGGTCCCGGTCCCGGAGGAGCCGGAGCTGTTCCTCGTCCGCTCGGTGTGCGGCCAGGCGCCGGGTGAGTGCCGCCTGGACGGCGAAGGACGCGAGGAGTTCCACTTCTGTGTCGCCGAAGCGCCCGCGCGTCCTGGCACGGGCGACGGACAGCGTGCCGACGGGCGTGTCGCGATCGGTGAGCGGAACGGCCATGGCCGGCCCCAGGCTCGTCGCGATCGGGAGCTCTGGGCCCAGGACGCGGGGACCGCTGCCGTCGTCGGAGATCTGGGGCCGGCCTGTGGCGTAGGCACGGCCGGTCAGAGAGGTGGCGTCCACGGACGGCGTCCGGTCGAGCAGATCGGCGCTGCCGAGGCCGGCGGCGGCGCGGACGACCAGGCGGTCGGGCGACTGGTCCGGCAGGCTGACCAGGGCAGCGTCGGCCTCGGCGATCCGCAGGGCCTGCTCGGCGATGACCTGCAGCGCGCGGTCGCAGTCGGCGCCGCCGAGGATGGCGGTGGTGAGCTGGGTGTGGGCGTGCCGCCATGCCTCACGCAGCCTTGTCCGTTCCAGCAGCGCCGCGTGGTCCATGGCGTTTCCGGCCGCCGACGCCAGCACCTGTACCAGCTCCTCGTCCTCGGTGGTGAAGGGTCCTGGGGAGTGGCCGGGGCGGTGTTTGTCGGCGAGGTACAGGTGCGCGACGTCCCCGCTGCGGGTCCGGATCACGGAGCCGAGAAGGGCACTGACCGGGGGTGCACCTGGAAGATGCCGCACCGCGTCGTCCACCCGGACGGTGTCGCGGTCCTCGAAGAGGCCCTGGAGTGCATGCAGTCCGTGCGCGATCCGGCCGAGCCGGCCGGCGTCCACGCCCTCCAGTCCCGCGCGGATCATCTCGTCGGGCCGAGCCGGCTCATCACTCGGGACCACGGCGGCCCAGGCCGCCCCGGTCAGGTCGCGCGCGCAGGTGACCAACTGCCGCAGCACCGCGCCCGGATCGCTCTCGTCGGTGACCAGCATGACCGCGCGCAGCAGGGCGGAGATCCGGCCCTGGGCGTGCTGCACCTCGCGCGCGGTACACCGGGCCGACGAATTCGGCCTGTGCGGTTCTCTCTCAGCAGCAGACATGACACGTGCTCCAGGTCAGGCGCGAATAAATTGTCGCTCCGCACCGGAGCAGATTCCAGCGACGCAAGATCACTCGCCGTCCGCGAGGCAACGGCGTCCGTCCACGGTCATGAGCCCGACCCGCGTGCTTTTCGTCGGCCTTCGGGCGCCAGAGCCCGTCGGCAGCGGGGCACATTCGTTCCCCCCTCGCACTCCACGCCGTACGGACCGAGAACCCGCCCGCCCAGGTTTCGCACAGCAGCGCGGGCCATAGCACGGACGCACGGACGCACGGCAGTCTCCCCAGGTCGGCGGAGCTTCCGCTGCCGCAGACCGTCAACCCCGTGACACCGGCATCCCGCCCCTGAGAGTGGGCCCTGCCCGGGAGCGCCTGCCGAGACCGCTTTCCGCCCTACGGTCTTTCGCATGGCTGAAACCGGAGCTTCCCCACTCCCCCCTACGCCCCCGGCGCACTCCCCACTCCTGCGCGCCGAACAGTTCATGTGGCTCACCGCGCGCGTGCTGGAGCAGCGTCTCTTCTCGTACCACTTCCTGAACGGCGGCCCCGATCCGGTGCAGACGGCACTGGACGCCTACCGCAACGAGGACGGCGGCTACGGACACGCGCTGGAGCCCGACCTGCGCGGCCCTGTGAGCCAGCCGCTGCACACCGGACGCGCGTTGCGGATCCTGGACGCCATCGAGCGGTGCGGCGGGCAGCGGGTGGAGCGTGTGTGCCGCTATCTGACGGCCGTCTCCACGGCGGACGGAGCGCTGCCTGCGGTCCGACCGGGCCAGCGCGGCTATCCGGCGGCGCCGTTCGTCCCGGTCGTGGAGGACCCTCCCCCAGCCTCGCATACGCTCGGCCAGGGGCATCCCCATGGCTCACTCCTCGCCACCGGCCCGGTGGTGGGGCTGCTGCACCGCAACGAGGTCTGGCACGCGTGGCTGTTCCGGGCCACCGACTTCTGCTGGCAGGAGATCGACTGTCTGGAGAAGTCGCACCCCTACGAGATCGAGGCCGCGGTCGCCTTCCTGGACACGGTTCCCGACCGCTCGCGCGCGGAGGCGGCCGCCGACCGGCTGGGCCGCCTGGTGCGCGAGCAGCGACTGGCCGCGCTGGACCCGGAACGCCTGGACGCGTACCCGGTGGCGCCCGGCTACGCCCCGCGCGAGCACCGCTTCCCGCATGACTTCGCGAAGTCTCCGGACTCGCTCGCGCGCACGTGGTTCACCGACGAGGAGATGACCCGCTCGCTCGACTTCCTCGCCGCCGAGCAGGAGGCGGACGGCGGCTGGCCGATCCGTCGGGACCAGTGGGCACCGGCCGCCGTCCTGGAGGCCCGCCCCATGGTGACGATCGAGGCCCTGCACACGCTCAGGGCGTACGGCCGCCTCGTGGACTGACGGAAGCCCGGTGTCGCGAGCGGGTGCGGACGTCTCAGCCGGTGACGGCGCGCAGCCCCGCCGTGACCAGCACGGCGACCCCGACGACGATCAGGAAGGGCGCGCGCAGCACCAGCGCCACCGCGGCCGCCCCGAGCCCCGCGGCCCGAGCGTCCAGCACGAGTGCGTGCCCGTGGGCGAACGTCTGCTGGGCCGTGAGGGCCGCGAGCAGGGCCACGGGCAGCAGGGCGGCCAGCCGTCGCACCACTGGCCGCTCCAGCACCCCCGCGGGCACCAGCAGCCCGGCGAGCTTGACGGCGTAGCAGCCGAGGGCGGTCGCGCCGATCGCGATCCAGAAGTTCACCGCGTCTCCTCGGGTGCCTCGTCGCGGGTCCGGCCGCGGCCGGACCGGCGGCCGGAGACGAACAGGGCGGCCGGTGCCGCCAGCGCGGCCGCCAGGACCGGCACCCCGGCCGGCAGCACCGGCAGCAGGCCGAGCCCCAGCAGCACCGCGAGGGCGGCGACCGCGCGGTCGGTCGTGGTCTTCACCATGGGGGCGAGCAGGGCCAGGAAGACGGCCGGTCCGGCCGCGTCCAGGCCCCAGGCGTCGGTGTTCCCGACGGCCTTGGCACCGAGCGCCCCGAGCAGGGTGGTGAGGTTCCACAGCACGTACAGGCTGAGCCCGGTGACGGTGAAGCCGATCCGGGCGGCGCGCCGGGTCGGCTGGGCCAGGGTGACCGCGGTGGTCTCGTCGATCACCCACTGGGCGGCGAACGGCCGCACCGCGCGCGGGAGGGCCAGTACCTGCGACAGGCGCAGCCCGTAGAACGCGTTGCGCACCCCCAGGAAGAAGGCGCCGGCCGCCGCGGTGAGCGGGTTGCCGCCGGCCGCGAGCGCGCCCACCAGGGCGAACTGGGAGGCGCCGGTGAACACCAGGAGGCTGAGCGCGCAGGTCTGGAGCAGGCCGAGCCCGCTGCCGGCCGAGGTCACCCCGAAGGCGAACCCGGAGAGTCCCACGGCGACCCCGACCCCGAGGGCGTCCCGGACGACGGCGGAGTCCGGCTTCGGTCCGCCTTCGGCGCGTATGTCCGCGAGTGCTGTCTGTTGTGCCACGGACAGGACGCTACGCGCGGCCGTCCCGCACGTCTTGTACGTTCTTGCGCTCGCGCTGGTAGGCGCCCGGCGGGACGCCGACGATCCGGGCGAAGTGGCGGTTGAGGTGCGGCTGGTCGGTGAAGCCCACCGCGACGGCCGCCTGGGCGGGTGTGGTGCCCGCGTCCAGCAGCAGCCGGGCGCGGCGCACCCGGGCATCGGTCAGCCAGGTGTGCGGCGGCATGCCGTAGGTGTCGCGGAACGCCCGCAGCAGCGCGAAGGGACTGGTGCCGAGCTCGGTGGCGAGCCGCTCCAGGGTCGGCGGCTCGGCCATCCGTTCCTCCAGCACGGCACGCGCGCGTGCGGCGAGCCGGCCACCGGCGGTGCGCACCTGCCGCTGCGGCAACGGGCCGCCGTTCAGCCGCAGCAACCGGGTCACCGCCACTCTCAGCAGGGTGTCGGCCGCGAGCGCGTTGCCCTCGTCGGCGGCGCGCAGCACCCGGTGGACGAGGGCGACGCTGTACGGGTCGGCGAGCACGGGGCTGACGAAGCCGGGGGTGCCCCGGATACCGGTGGTCTCGGCGGCGATCCCCGCCACGAGGTCCGGCGCCGGGTAGACCGCCCCGTACCGCCAGCCCTCGGGCACCCCGGCCCGTCCGGTGTGCGGGGTGTCCGGGTTGACCAGCGCAAGCGCCCCCGCTCCCGCGGACACGTCGGAGCCCCGGTGGTGGAAGACCTCGACGCCGTCCGCGATGGCGGCGATCACGAAGTGTTCGTGGGTGTGCCGTACGAACGTCTTCCTTATGTACCGGGCCCGCAGCAGGTCGACGTCGGGCAGCGCCTCGTACCGCCAGTGCCGCGCCCGCTCGTCCGTTCCCGTCATACGACCATTGTCGGCCGCCCCCGGCCGCCCCCGCCACGTCCCCGTCCCGCTTTCCGTCCGCCCCCCGGCCGCCCTCGCCACGTCCCCCGCTCCCCCTTTCCGTCCGCCCCCCCGGCCGCCCCCGCCACGTCCCCCGCTCCCGTCGGCGGCCGCGGACGGCGAACCCGCCCCACCGGGGTCACCCGCACCCGACCGCGAAACTGTCACGTGCGGTGCGGTGGGAGCATGTCGGGTCGCGTCTTCGCAGGTCAGACCTGGTTGTCAGTGGCCGGGTGCAGGATGGACGCATGGCGAAATCCGCGCATCGGGCCCTCGACGGCTTCTCCCCCGCGACCCGCGGCTGGTTCACGGGGGCGTTTTCCGCGCCCACCGCGGCCCAGGCGGGCGCGTGGCAGGCCATCGGCGCGGGCTCGGACGTGCTGGTGGTCGCCCCGACCGGCTCCGGCAAGACGCTGGCCGCCTTCCTCGCCGCCCTGGACCAGCTGGCCTCCTCCCCGCCCCCGGCCGACCCGAGGAAGCGCTGCCGGGTGCTGTACGTGTCGCCGCTGAAAGCCCTCGCGGTCGACGTCGAGCGGAACCTGCGCAGTCCGCTGACCGGCATCCGCCAGGAGTCGGTGCGTCTCGGCCTGCCCGAGCCGGAGGTCAAGGTGGGCATCCGCTCCGGTGACACCCCGCCCGCCGAGCGCCGCGCCCTGTCCACCCGGCCGCCGGACATCCTGATCACCACTCCGGAGTCCCTGTTCCTGATGCTGACGTCGGCCACGCGCGACGCGCTGACCGGCATCGAGACAGTGATCCTGGACGAGGTGCACGCGGTCGCCGGCACCAAGCGCGGCGCGCACCTCGCGCTGTCCCTGGAGCGGCTGGACGAGCTGCTGCCGAGGCCGGCCCGCCGCATCGGCCTCTCGGCGACCGTCCGCCCGGTCGACGAGGTGGCCCGCTATCTCTCGCCGCGCCGCAAGGTGGAGATCGTCCAGCCGAAGTCCGGCAAGGAGTTCGACCTCTCCGTCGTCGTCCCGGTGGAGGACATGGGAGAGCTGGGCGGCTCCCCGGCCACCGACGGCAGTGACGGCGCCGAGAAGCCGTCGATCTGGCCGCATGTGGAGGAGCGGATCGCCGACCTGGTGCAGGCGCACCGGTCGACGATCGTGTTCGCGAACTCGCGCCGCCTGGCGGAGCGGCTGTGCAACCGGCTCAACGAGATCGCCTACGAGCGCGCGACCGGCGAGCCGCTGGACGAGCACCACTCCCCGGCCGAGCTGATGGGCGGTTCGGGCGCGGCCCAGGGCGCCCCGCCGGTCCTTGCCCGCGCGCACCACGGGTCGGTCTCCAAGGAGCAGCGCGCCCTGGTGGAGGAGGACCTGAAGGCCGGCCGGCTGCCCGCCGTGGTGGCCACCTCCAGTCTCGAACTGGGCATCGACATGGGCGCGGTGGACCTGGTCGTCCAGGTCGAGTCCCCGCCGTCGGTGGCCTCCGGTCTGCAGCGCGTCGGCCGCGCGGGGCACCAGGTCGGCGCGGTCTCCACCGGCGTGGTCTTCCCCAAGTACCGGGGCGACCTGGTGCAGGCGGCCGTGGTCACCGAGCGGATGCGCACCGGTTCCATCGAGTCCCTGAAGGTCCCGGCCAACCCGCTCGACGTGCTGGCCCAGCAGCTGGTCGCGATGACCTCGCTGGACACCTGGCAGGTCGACGACCTGCTCGCCACCGTCCGCCGCGCGGCCCCCTTCGCCTCGCTCCCCGAGTCGGCGTTCACCGCGGTCCTCGACATGCTCGCGGGCCGCTACCCGTCGGACGCGTTCGCGGAGCTGCGCCCCCGCGTGGTCTGGGACCGGGTCGCGGGGACGGTCACCGGCCGCCCCGGCGCCCAGCGGCTCGCCGTCACCTCCGGCGGCACCATCCCCGACCGCGGCCTCTTCGGCGTCTTCCTGGCCGGCGCCGACCCCAAGAAGGGCGGCGGCCGGGTCGGCGAGCTGGACGAGGAGATGGTGTACGAGTCCCGGGTGGGTGATGTCTTCACCCTGGGCACCAGCTCCTGGCGCATCGAGGACATCACCCGTGACCGTGTGCTCGTCTCCCCCGCCCCTGGCGTCCCGGGCCGCCTGCCCTTCTGGAAGGGCGACCAGCTGGGCCGCCCGCTCGAACTGGGACGCGCGGTCGGCGCGTTCCTGCGTGAGGTCGGCTCGCTCCCCAAGGACGACGCCCGGCTGCGCCTCCTCGCGGCGGGACTGGACGCCTGGGCGGCGGACAACGTGCTGTCGTACCTGGACGAACAGCGCGAGGCCTGCGGCCATGTCCCGGACGACCGGACGATCGTCGTGGAGCGCTTCCGAGACGAGCTGGGCGACTGGCGGGTGGTCGTCCACTCCCCCTTCGGCGCCCAGGTCCACGCCCCGTGGGCGCTCGCCCTCGGGGCCCGGCTCTCGGAGCGGTACGGCATGGACGCCCAGGTCATGCACGCCGACGACGGCATCGTGCTGCGGCTGCCCGACGCCGACCTGATGGGCCTCGACCTGCTGGACCAGCCGCCCCGGAAGGCCGGCACGGAGTACGACGCGGAACAGGCGCCCGTCGGCGCGGCGGACGTCGCCTTCGACAAGGGCGAGGTCGACCAGATCGTCACCGACCAGGTCGGCGGCTCGGCCCTGTTCGCCGCCCGCTTCCGTGAATGCGCCGCCCGCGCGCTCCTGTTGCCGCGCCGCAACCCCGGCAAGCGCACCCCGCTGTGGCAGCAACGCCAGCGCGCCGCCCAACTGCTCCAGGTGGCGAGCGAGTTCGGTTCGTTCCCGATCGTCCTGGAGGCGGTCCGCGAGTGCCTCCAGGACGTCTTCGACGTCCCCGGACTCGTCGAGCTGATGAGCGACCTCGAATCACGCAAGGTCCGGCTGGTCGAGGTCACCACCCCGGAGCCGTCCCCGTTCGCCCGCTCCCTCCTCTTCGGGTATGTCGCCCAGTTCCTGTACGAGGGTGACTCCCCGCTCGCCGAGCGCCGCGCGGCCGCGCTCTCCCTGGACTCCCGGCTGCTGGCCGAGCTGCTGGGCCAGGCGGAGCTGCGTGAGCTGCTCGACGCGGAGGTGCTGACCGAGCTGGAGCGCGAGCTCCAGTGGCTGGCCGAGGACCGCCGGATCAAGGACCCCGAGGGCGTGGCCGACGTGCTGCGGCTGCTCGGGCCGCTCACGGACGCCGAGTTGGCGGAACGGGGCGCCGAGCCGCAGTGGGCCGCGGAGCTGGCGGGGGCCCGCAGGGCCATCAAGGTGCGGATCGGCGGTGCCGACCACTGGGCGGCGATCGAGGACGCGGGCCGGCTGCGCGACGCCCTCGGCACGGCGCTGCCCGTCGGTGTCCCCGAGGCCTTCATGGAGCCGGTGAAGGATCCGCTGGGGGACCTCCTCGCGCGGTACGCGCGCACCCATGGCCCGTTCACGTCGGCCACCGCGGCCGCCCGTTTCGGGCTCGGAGTGGCGGTCACCGAGGGCGCGTTGCAGCGGCTCGCCGCGAGCGGGCGGGTCGTACAGGGCGAGTTCCATCCGGCGGGCATCGGCCAGGAGTGGTGCGACGCGGCGGTGCTGCGCAGGCTGCGCCGCCGTTCCCTGGCCGCGCTCCGGCACGAGCTCGAACCGGTGGCCCCGGCCGCGCTCGCCCAGTTCCTGCCGCAGTGGCAGCACATCGGCAGGGGGCACGGGCTGCGCGGTGTCGACGGACTGGTGCGCGCCGTCGAGCAGTTGCAGGGCTCGTCCGTGCCGGCGTCGGCCCTGGAGAAGCTGGTGCTGCCGTCCCGTGTGGCGAACTACTCGCCCGCGATGCTCGACGAACTCACCGCGGCGGGCGAGATCGTGTGGGCCGGCGCGGGCGCCCTGCCCGGCAAGGACGGCTGGGTCTCGCTGTATCTGGCGGACGCGGCCCCCGTGCTCCTCCCGCCGCCGCACCCGCTGGAGCTCACCGCCCTCCACCAGTCGGTCCTCGACGCCCTCTCCGGCGGCTACGGCCTGTTCTTCCGCCAGATCGCCGACCAGGTCCGCGCGACCACCCACCCCGACGCCACCGATCCCCAACTGGCCGACGCCGTCTGGGACCTGGCCTGGTCCGGGCGGCTCACCAACGACACGCTGGCCCCGATGCGCTCCCTGCTGGGCTCGGGCCGTACCGCGGGCTCCACCGCCCATCGCGCCAAGCGCGCCGTCCCGCGCGGCCGCTACGGCTCCCTGACGGCCGCCGCCCGCCCCGCCTCCCGTACCGGCCCGCCGACCGTGGCCGGGCGCTGGTCCCTGCTTCCGCCGCGCGAGCCGGACACCACCGTGCGCGCCCACGCCCTGGCCCGCACCCTCCTCGACCGGCATGGTGTGGTGACCCGGGGCGCGGTCGCGGCGGAGGGCGTGGAGGGCGGCTTCTCGGCGGTGTACCGGATCCTGTCGGCGTTCGAGGAGAGCGGTCAGGCGCGCCGGGGTTACGTCGTCGAGGGCCTGGGCGCGGCCCAGTTCGCCATGGACGGCGCGGTCGACCGGCTGCGCGCGGTGTCCAACGCCCGCGAGCGGGGCGAGGGCCTGCCGGGCACCGGCTTCGGCAGCACCGGAACCACCCCGTTGACCGGCCCGAACGGCGGCCACAGCGCTCCTGCCCCCACGGACGCGCTCGATCCCCTCGGCCCCTTCGACGCGGCCGGCTTCCCCGACCCGGACGGCGACTTCACCTGGCCGCCCGAGCCGCCGGCCGCTCCCGGCGACTACGTCTCCCCCAAGGACCTCGCCCCCGCCGACCCCTTCGCCGCCCCCGGCTACGGCGGCCCCCGCGGCGGCAGCCCCGCAAACCCCTACGGCCCGAGCACCCACGGCCCGAATCCCTACGCCTACGGCAGCCACCGCACCCGCACTGCCGCCGCCCCGGACCCCAGAGCCGTGGTTCTCGCCGCCGCCGACCCGGCCAACGCCTACGGCGCCGCCCTCCCCTGGCCCGAGCCCCCGACCGGCGCCGGGCACAAGCCGGGCCGGAAGGCGGGTTCGCTGGTGGTCCTGGTCGACGGCGAGCTGACCCTCTACATGGAGCGCGGCGGCAAGACCCTGCTGGCCTGGCCCTCCGCGCCGGACACGGCCGCCGCTGACGACACCCGGCTCCGTACGGCCGCGGAGGCCCTCGCGGCCGCCGCCCGGGCGGGCACCCTCGGCACGGTCACGGTGGAGCGCGTCAACGGCGCCTCGGCCCTGACCTCCCCCCTGGGCACCCTCCTGGAGGCGGCGGGCTTCATCGCGACCCCGCGCGGCCTGCGGATCCGGGCGTGAACCGCCATGAGAACCGCGCACCCGCCGCGCCCCCACCCGCCGTCCCCGGCCGCCCGCGCACCCGCCGCGCTCTCCCCGGCCCGCCTCGCTGCTCCCGTGCCACCCTTGAGCCATGCCCGAAGGTGACACGGTCTGGCAGGCCGCGAGGCGCCTGCACGACGCCCTCGCCGGCCAGGTGCTGGCCCGCAGCGACTTCCGGGTGCCCAAGTACGCCACCGTCGATCTCACCGGCCGTACCGTCCTCGGCACCACCGCGCGCGGCAAGCACCTGCTCACCCGCTTCGAGGGCGGCCTGACCCTGCACACGCACCTGCGGATGGAAGGCGCGTGGAAGGTCTACGGCCCCGGTGAGCGGTGGAGGGGCGGTCCCGCGCACCAGATCCGGGCGATCCTCTGCACCGCCGACCGCGCGGCCGTCGGGTACCGCCTCCAGGTCCTGGAGTTCCTGCGCACCGGCGAGGAGGAACGCGCCGTGGGCCACCTGGGCCCCGACCTGCTGGGCCCCGACTGGAACCCCGACCGCGCCCTCGCCAACATCCTCGCGGACCCGGCCCGCCCGCTCGGCGAGGCCCTGCTCGACCAGCGCAACCTCGCCGGGATCGGCAACATCTACAAGAGCGAGCTCTGCTTCCTGATCGGCGCGACCCCCTGGCTCCCGGTCGGCGCGCTCCCCGCCGACCGTGCCGCGCAGCTCCCCGGCCTCGCCCAGCGCCTCCTGGAGGCCAACCGCGAGCGCCCGGTGCGCCGGACCACCGGCCTGCGCGAGCACGACCTGTTCGTCTACGGCCGCGCCCCCCGCCCCTGCCTGCGCTGCCACACCCCGATCCGCCGCGCCGACCAGGGCGACGGCTCCCGCGAGCGCCCCACCTACTGGTGCCCCGTCTGCCAGACCGGCCCGGCCCCCGCCCCGGGTTCCCGGCGCGTCCAGGGTTCCCGCCCCCGCACGACTAATTGACGACCCGTCAGAAACACTCGTACCGTCCCCTCATGCCCCTCACGGCGTACGACCTCACCGGACGCACCGCATTCGTCACCGGCGCCGCCGGCGGCATCGGCCGGGCATCGGCCGTGCTGCTCGCGGAGGCGGGCGCGACCGTACACTGTGCCGACCGGGACGCGGACGGCCTGCACGAGACGGCGAGACTGGTCAAGGACCGGGGCGGCACCGCCCGCATCCACACCCTCGACGTCACCGACCGGGCGCTGCTCGGCCAGGCGGTCCGGTCCTGCGAGCGGCTGGACGTCATGGCGGCGATCGCCGGGATCATGCACCGCAGCCCGGTCCTGGACACCCGGGACGAGGATCTCGACCGGGTGCTGGGCGTCAACTTCAAGGGGGTGCTGTATGCCTGCCAGGAGGCGGCGCGGGTGATGCTGGCCGGGCGGAGAGGGGGCAGCATCATCACCATGGCCTCCGGCGCGATCGACACCGGCGGCCCCGGCCTGCTCTGCTACGGCGTGGCCAAGGCGGCCGTGGTCCAGCTGACCAGGACGCTGGCGAGCGAGGTCGGCCGGCAGGGCATCCGCGTCAACGCGGTCGCCCCGGGCTGGACCCGCACCCCCATGACCGATCGCGACGACAGCACGGAGCAGCGGCGGACGGAGGACCGGATGGCGCGGATGGCGCCACTGGGCCGGGTCGGCGAGGCCGAGGACGTCGCGCACGCCGTGCTCTATCTGGCGTCCGACGCCTCCTCGTTCACGACGGGCCAGATCCTGCGCCCGAACGGAGGGGTGGCGATGCCGTGGTAGCTCCCTGCGAGCGCCACGCCGTCCGCCACCGCGCCGGTCCCAGGGCCCCCGCGGCCCGGGACCTCGGCACGCAGTTCACGGGCAGCAGGCTCAACCCCCAGCCGCCGGCGGCCACGGTCCCCTCCAGCGCCCCGGCACCGCCGGTATACACGATCCGCAGCACGGCCCACCACCACACCGCCGTCAGCCCCAGCACAACCCCCCAGCGCACTATCCGCCCCACCATGGCCGTCACCTCCAGCCGGACGCTAGAACGCCGCCCGGCCCACCGGGGAGGCGCACCGAGGGCTCATCGATGCAACGGCCGTGGACCGGCATCGGCCTCTGCTATGCGTTCTCCGCCTGGAACATCCAGTGGTGCTTCTCCAGATCCGCCGTGATCCCGATGAAGATGTCCTGGGAGACCGGGTCCGCCTCCGCGGTCGCCCGCACCCGCTCCCGCATCCGGGTGATCACCGCGCCCAGCGCGTCTACCAGGGCAGCCACCGCGTCCGAGTCCTTGACCCAGCCCGCGGGGAACGGCCCGATGCCGCTGCCGGCGGCCACGGTGGCCGCGCGCCCGTCCGGTGAGACGCCCAGCGCCGCCGCCCGCTCGGCGACGGTGTCGGAGTGCACCCGGGCCGTGTCCACGACCTCGTCCAGTTGCAGGTGGACGGTCCGGAAGCGGGGCCCGACCACGTTCCAGTGGATCTGCTTGGCGGCCAGTGCCAGGTCCACCAGGTCGACGAGGCCGCCCTGTAGCGCCTCGGCCACGGTCTTCAGGTCCGCGTCGGACAGCGGGCTTTTCACGACGTACATGTGTGCTCTCCGGTCGTTCGCCCCCTGTCACGTCCCTCCACCATGACCGGCCCCCCGGACACCGGCAAATGGGCGCACCCCGCCCGCGGACGCGCGAAGGCCCCGGCCGCACCTCCCCAGGTCTTCCCGGGAAGGCCCCGGCCGGGGCCTCGCGCACTTCTTCGACGCCGGGTCGGCGCCGCGTCGGTTACGTCCGCGCAGGCGTCACGCGGCGACCACGTCCACCGCCTCGGCGGGCGCCTTGATGGTCACCCGTTCCGGTGGCACACCGGCCACCGAGACGGTACCCAGCATCGGGCGCACCGGCGTGGGCACGGACTGGGTTGCCTGGGCGGACTGGGCCAGCTCGGCAAGGGCGAGCTCGTCGCTCACTTCTCGCATGAGCTCGGACATCCGTACGTCCAACGCGTCGCAGATGGCGGAGAGCAGCTCGGAGGAAGCCTCCTTCTGCCCCCGCTCCACCTCGGAGAGATAGCCGAGTGAGACTCGGGCGGACGAGGAGACTTCGCGCAGAGTACGGCCCTGGCGCTGGCGCTGCCGACGCAGCACGTCACCCAGCAGGCGACGGAGCAGAATCATCGGTGGCTCCCTCCTCGGACCGCGTAGCCGCATCCTTCACGCCCCACCGTACCGCCTTGCGCCGCGGCCGTGCGGGGAGCGATGTCGTGTTCACTCAGGGCTGCAAACATCAAAACCCCCCGTTCTGTTCCGTATCCTGTGTCCGCTCATTCCCGGTCTGTTCGCCCGCAAGCTCCCTCAGGAGCAGTGCGAGTACGCTCCGTACACTCTCTCTACGGATTTCCGCGCGGTCGCCGTTCAACCGCAGGGCCTCTACTTTTCCGCCAGCGGCAGAACCAGAACCAGGGCCGAACGGCCCGTCAACGGCCACGAAAACCGTCCCGACCGCTTGGCCGTCCTGCGGTTCCGGACCGGCGACGCCGGTGGTCGCGAGGCCCCAGTCGGCGCCCAGCGCCTTGCGCACTCCGGCGGCCATCTGGGCCGCGACCTGCGGATCCACCGCTCCGCGCTGGGCCAACAGGGTTGCGTCGACACCCAGCAGCTCGTGCTTCAGCTCGGTGGCGTAGGCGGTGACGGAACCCCGGAACACCTTGGACGCCCCGGGGACCGCGGTGATCTCCGCGGCGACCAGGCCGCCGGTCAGCGACTCGGCGACAGCGAGGGTCCGTCCCGTCACCGTCAGCAGTCGCACCAGTTCGGCGGCCATGGAATTCACGCTTCCGTCTCCTCCGACACCGCCGCGCGCTCGGCGATTCCCTGCCGCCGCAGCACAATGGCCTGTCTCACATAGTCGAGGCCGGTGACGACGGTCAGGACGACGGCCGCGGCCATCACCCAGAACCTCGCGGTCGCCAGCCACCCCGTCAGTGCCAGCACGTACATCCCCACGGCGACGCCCTGGGTGAGGGTCTTGAGCTTGCCGCCGCGGCTGGCCGGGATCACGCCGTAGCGGATGACCACGAAACGCATCAGCGTGATGCCGACTTCCCGGGCGAGGATCACGATCGTCACCCACCAGGGCAGATCGCCCAGCCCGGACAGGCAGATCAGCGCCGCCCCCATGATCGCCTTGTCGGCGATGGGGTCGGCGATCTTCCCGAAGTCGGTGACCAGGTTGTAGGTGCGCGCCAGATGCCCGTCGAACAGGTCGGTGATCATGGCGATGGCGAAGGCCGCCCAGGCGAGCGAGCGCCAGGCCGGGTCGTATCCCCCGCCGGCCAGCATCAGCGCGACGAAGCCGGGCACCAGGAGCAGCCGGAGCATGGTCAGCAGATTGGCGACGTTCCACAGGCTGGCCTGGTTGACGGCGGCAGCGGCGATCTTCCCGCCGCGCACGGGCCGCTCGTCCTGGGCACCGGAACCGTGGGAACCGGAATCCCGGGCGGCACCGGGAGTGGCGGCGGAGCCCGGGGCGCCGGGCGCGCCGGACGAGCCGCCCGCGGCGGACGCCGGGACTCCGGTCATCTGCCGGCCTCCTCACTCCATGCGGGCGAGCCATGCAGCGGCTCGGCCACCAGGTCGACACCCTCCGTACCGACCACCTTCGCCTCGACCATACGGCCGACGCGCAGGTCCGCGCCGCTGGTGAGCAGCACCTGTCCGTCCGTCTCGGGCGCCTGGTGGGCCGCCCGGCCGTAGACGCCGTCCTCGTCGTCCACGGACTCCACGAGGACGTGGACGGTCTCGCCGAGGCGCTCCTCGGCCCGCTGCGAGACAAGCTCCTCGGCAAGGCGGGAGATGCGCGCGAGGCGGTCGGCGACGACCTCCTCGGCGAGCTTGTTCTCGTAGGTCGCCGCCTCGGTGCCCTCCTCGTCGGAGTACCCGAAGACGCCGATGGCGTCGAGCCGTGCGCCGTTCAGGAAGCGCTCCAGTTCGGCGAGGTCGGACTCGGACTCGCCCGGGAAGCCGACGATGAAGTTGGAGCGGACACCGGCCTGCGGAGCCTTGGACCGGATGGTGTCGAGCAGTTCCAGGAAGCGGTCGGTGTCACCGAAGCGGCGCATGGCGCGCAGCACGCCCGGGGCGGAGTGCTGGAAGGACAGGTCGAAGTACGGGACGACCTTCGGGGTGGAGGTCAGTACGTCGATCAGGCCGGGGCGCATCTCGGCGGGCTGGAGGTAGCTGACGCGCACCCGGTCGATGCCGTCGACCTCGGCCAGCTCCGGCAGCAGGGATTCCAGCAGGCGGATGTCGCCGAGGTCCTTGCCGTAGGAGGTGTTGTTCTCGGAGACCAGCATGATCTCCTTCACGCCCTGTTCGGCCAGCCAGCGGGTCTCGTTCAGCACGTCGCTGGGCCGGCGTGAGATGAAGGAGCCGCGGAAGGACGGGATGGCGCAGAAGGAGCAGCGCCGGTCGCAGCCGGAGGCGAGCTTGACCGAGGCGACCGGGGAACCGTCCAGGCGGCGGCGCAGGGGCGCACGCGGGCCGGAGGCGGGCGCGACGCCCTCCGGGAGGTCGGCCGGGCCGTGCCCCGGCAGCGCCACCGCAGCGGCCGAGTCCTGCCGCTGGGCCGGGCTGATGGGCAGCAGCTTGCGGCGGTCGCGCGGGGTGTGCGAGGCGTGGATGCCGCCGCCCAGGATGGTCTGCAGCCGGTCGGAGATGTCGGCGTAGTCGTCGAAGCCGAGCACGCCGTCCGCCTCGGGCAGCGCCTCGGCGAGTTCCTTGCCGTACCGCTCGGCCATGCAGCCCACCGCCACGACGGCCTGGGTTCTGCCATGGCTCTTGAGGTCGTTGGCCTCAAGGAGGGCGTCGACGGAGTCCTTCTTGGCGGCCTCGACGAATCCACAGGTGTTGACCACGGCGACGTCGGCGTCCGACGCGTCCTCGACAAGCTGCCAGCCGTCCGCCTCCAAACGGCCTGCGAGCTCCTCCGAGTCCACCTCGTTACGGGCGCAGCCGAGAGTGACTAGTGCGACGGTACGGCGTTCAGGCATGGGCTCAAGACTACTTTGTCTCACTGACAGCCCACGTCGAAGGGGCTGGCCGATCATGACCAACCCCTTGTGTACGCGCATGATCCGGATGATTATCCGACTTCCGGGTCGCCCTTGGTGTACGTCAGGCGCTCCACCGCGCCGGGCCGGAACTGGTCCTCGATCTTCTTGCCGTTGACGTAGAGCTGGATGGCGCCGGCGTCGCCGAGGATCAGATTGATCTTGGTGCTGTCCTGGAAGGTCTTGGAGTCGCCCTTCTTCAGGAGCCCGTCGAAGAGCATCCGGCCGTTGTGGTCCTTGGCCGAGATCCAGCTGCGTCCGCCCACCGCACTGACCTGGACGGTGACCTTGTCCTGGGGCGCGGCGGCGATCGCGCTGTCGGAGGGCGCGGGGGTCTTGCCGGGCTTGCTTTCCTTCGGGGTCGGCGAGACCGGCTCGCTGGTCGTCGGGGCGGGGCCCTCGGCGACCGACTGCTTGGCGTCGTCGCCGCCGCCCTTGACGGCGGTGAAGCCGACGAAACCGACCACGACGACGATCGCGGCCACCATGGCCGCCGTCCAGTTGGGCCCGCGCCGCTCGGGGCGGATACGTTCCGCCTCGAAGAGCGGCGCGGCGGGCGTCGGCGCGGGCCGCCCACCGCCGTGCTCCGCGGCGAACTGCGCGAGCAGCGGCTCGGGGTCGAGGCCGACGGCCTTGGCCAGGGTCCGGATGTGCCCGCGGGCGTAGACGTCGCCGCCGCAGGGGGCGAAGTCGTCGGCCTCGATGGCGTGCACGATGGCGATACGGACCCGGGTGCTCCCGCTGATGCTGTCGACGGTCAGCCCGGCGGCGATGCGGGCCTGTTTGAGGGCTCGGCCTACGGAGGGGCGGTTTTCCTCGGACACGTCTGGGAAGGGACGCTCGTCTTCAGGGGAGTTGCTGCCGATGGACACGGGGGCGCCTTTCGAGCGTGTAGCCACCTGTGCTGGAGGTTCAGTCTAGGGGGGGTGCAAAAGGGTGAGGCAACCGGGCGGTACGACTTTGTACGCCATCGGTATGGCCCGACATCCCGATGACGGGTCAGGTGTGCGCCCCGAAGGGGGTGCACAGCTTTCCTCTCGCTCAACTTGACGTACGTCACAGGGAAACGGTTGCCCTACGGTCCCTAACGGGTGGATCACGACAATGACTCCTCCCGGGCCGGCAGGCGTCCGCGGCCCTGATACAGACCTACCCCTCGGACTCCCCACGGATCACAGCAAGCACCCCGTCCAGCTCATCAGGTTTCACCAGAACGTCACGCGCCTTGGACCCCTCGCTCGGTCCGACCACCCCGCGCGACTCCATGAGGTCCATGAGCCGGCCGGCCTTGGCGAAGCCGACGCGCAGCTTGCGCTGGAGCATGGACGTGGAGCCGAACTGGGTGGAGACGACCAGCTCGGCCGCCTGGCAGAGCAGGTCGAGGTCGTCGCCGATGTCCTCGTCGATCTCCTTCTTCTGCTTGGAGCCCACGGTGACGTCGTCCCGGAAGACGGGCGCCATCTGGTCCTTGCAGTGCTGGACGACGACGGCGACCTCCTCCTCGGTGACGAACGCGCCCTGCATACGGGTCGGCTTGTTCGCCCCCATCGGCAGGAAGAGTCCGTCGCCCTTGCCGATGAGTTTCTCGGCGCCGGGCTGGTCGAGGATGACGCGGCTGTCGGCGAGGGAGGAGGTGGCGAAGGCGAGCCGGGAGGGCACGTTCGCCTTGATGAGACCGGTGACCACGTCGACCGACGGGCGCTGGGTGGCGAGCACCAGGTGGATGCCGGCCGCCCGCGCGAGCTGCGTGATGCGCACGATCGCGTCCTCGACGTCGCGGGGGGCGACCATCATCAGGTCGGCGAGCTCGTCGACGATCACCAGCAGGTACGGATACGGCTGCAGCTCCCGCTCACTGCCCTCGGGCAGCTTGACCCTGCCCTCGCGGATCGCCTTGTTGAAGTCGTCGATGTGCCGGAACCCGAACGCGGCCAGGTCGTCGTAGCGCAGGTCCATCTCGCGGACGACCCATTGCAGCGCCTCGGCGGCCCGCTTGGGGTTGGTGATGATCGGCGTGATCAGGTGCGGGATGCCCTCGTAGGCGGTCAGCTCGACCCGCTTGGGGTCGACGAGGACCATCCGCACGTCCTCCGGGGTCGCCCGCATCATGACCGACGTGATCAGGCAGTTGATGCAGGACGACTTGCCGGAGCCGGTGGCGCCGGCGACGAGCATGTGCGGCATCTTCGCCAGCGAGTGCATGACGTAGCCGCCCTCGACGTCCTTGCCGAACGCGACCAGCATCGGGTCGTCGTCCTCGGCGGACTCGGCGAGCCGCAGCACGTCTCCGAGGTTGACCATCTCGCGGTCGGTGTTGGGGATCTCGATGCCGACCGCGGACTTGCCGGGGATCGGGCTGATGATCCGCACGTCCGGGCTGGCGACGGCGTACGCGATGTTCTTGGTGAGGGCGGTGATCCGCTCGACCTTCACGGCGGGGCCGAGCTCGACCTCGTAGCGGGTGACCGTCGGCCCGCGGGTGAAGCCGGTGACGGCCGCGTCGACCTTGAACTCCGAGAAGACGTTGGTGAGCGAGGCGACCACCCGGTCGTTGGCCTCGCTGCGGGCCTTGCCGGGACCGCCCCGGGTGAGGAGGTCGAGCGACGGCAGCGAGTAGGTGATGTCACCGGAGAGCTGGAGCTGCTCGGCGCGCGGGGGCAGCTCGCGGGGCTCCTCGGGGGCCGGTTTGGTCAGGTCGGCGACGACCGGTTCGACCTTGAGCTTCTCCTGCTTGGGCCGTGCGGCCGGGACCGGGCTCGGGCTCGGGCTCGGTGCCGGCACGGGCGTGGTGTCCTCGCGGTCACCGACGCTGACGCCCTGGGTGAGGTCCGCGACGAGCGGGGAGGGCGGCATGCCGTGCAGGACGGCGCCGTCGAGCGCGGCCGCGGCGGCCGCCGCGACGTCCACGGCGTCCATCTGGCGGCCCAGCTCGGGCTGCGGCACGGCGGAGCGCCGCGGGCGGCCCCGGCGCTTGGCGAGGGCCTCCTGCTCGGCGCTGTCGGGGTCGTAGTCCTTCGGGGCGCCGGAGCGCCTGCGGGGGCGCGCGGGCAGCGCCTCGCGCCACTGCTCGTCGTAGCGCTCGTCGTCTCCGCCGTACTCCGGGTACTCGTCCGGCTCGGGGTCGTGCAGCAGACCGAGGCGCACGCCGAGCGCACGCAGTCGCTGCGGGACGGCGTTCACCGGGGTCGCGGTGACCACGAGCAGCCCGAAGACCGTGAGCAGCACCAGCAGCGGTACGGCGAGGACCTCGGTCATGGTGTACGTCAGCGGGGTCGCCGCCGCCCAGCCGATGAGGCCGCCGGCGTCCCTTATGCCCTGCATGCCGGCGCTGCGGGCGGGTGAGCCGCAGGCGATGTGGACCTGGCCCAGCACGCCGATGACCAGAGCGGACAGACCGATGACGATCCGGCCGTTGGCCTCCGGCTGCTCGGGGTGGCGCATGAACCGTACGGCGATCATCGCGAGCAGTATCGGCACCAGCAGGTCGAGGCGGCCGAAGGCGCCGGTGACCAGGATCTCGACCAGGTCGCCGACGGGACCGCGCAGGTCGGCCCAGGTGCCGGCGGCGACGATCAGGGCGGTGCCGAGCAGCAGCAGGGCGACGCCGTCCTTGCGGTGCGCGGGGTCGAGGTTCTTGGCGCCCTGTCCTATGCCGCGGAAGACGGCGCCGACGGCGTGCGCGAGGCCCAGCCAGAGGGCGCGCACCAGGCGGTACACGCCCCCGGTGGGGCTGGGCGCCGGCTTGGGCGGCGGCGCGGACTTCTTCGCCGCGGTCCTCTTGGCGGGCGCCTTCTTGGCCGGGGCGTTCTTCGCGGCGGCCTTCTTCGCCGGCGCCTTCGAGGCAGCGGCCTTCTTCGCGGGCTGCTTCTTGGCTGCCGAGGGACGTGAGGCCATGGGTGTGAGGTTACCGGGGGATGGCACACGGGACACGTGTGCCCACAGCTTCACCCGTTCGTGTCGCCCTTCGCGGGGCGTGGAACTGACGCACGCTCATGGGCAACTGTGTCCGCGGTCGCGGTCAGTTCTGCGACGGGAGCGGCGGCGTGGAGCCGCTGGTGCCCGGTTCGAGGGCGTCGAGCGCCCGGCGCAGGCCGGTGAGTTTGCGCTCCAGGTGGGCCGCCGTGGCCACCGCGGCCGCGTCCGCGGACTCGTCGTCCAGCTGCTTGGACAGCGCCTCGGCCTGCTCCTCGACGGCCGCGAGCCGCGCGGACAGCTCGGCGAGCAGTCCGGCGGACTCCTTGCCGGCGACCGCACCCTTGCCGCCGCCCTCCAACTG
Organism: Streptomyces sp. NPDC086519; assembly: GCF_040686075.1. Classification (NCBI taxonomy): domain Bacteria; kingdom Bacillati; phylum Actinomycetota; class Actinomycetes; order Kitasatosporales; family Streptomycetaceae; genus Streptomyces; species Streptomyces sp. NPDC086519. The sequence continues at coordinate 10,406 of NZ_JBFBJL010000040.1, read as the reverse complement.
GAGCCGCAGCAGCGCCGCCTGCTCGCGCAGCTGGCAGTTCTTCATGTACAGCTCGACGAAGACCGAGACCTTGGCGCGCAGCACCCACGGGTCGAAGGGCTTGGAGATGTAGTCGACCGCGCCCGCGGCGTAGCCCCGGAAGGTGTGGTGAGGGCCGTGGTTGATGGCGGTGAGGAAGATGATCGGGATGTCCCGGGTCCGCTCCCGCCGCTTGATGTGCGCCGCGGTCTCGAAACCGTCCATGCCCGGCATCTGGACGTCCAGCAGAATGACCGCGAAGTCGTCCGTGAGCAGTGCCTTGAGCGCTTCCTCCCCGGACGATGCCCGCACCAGTGTCTGATCGAGCGCAGAGAGGATGGCCTCCAGCGCCAGCAGATTCTCCGGCCGGTCATCGACCAGGAGGATCTTGGCCTTCTGCACCATGGCCCGCCCTCCTCGCCCCGGATGTGCACCGGGCGCCGCCCCAGGGGACGACTCCCTTGCGCCGCCCGTCCTTGTGCCGGTCATGGTAGCCGCACCCCGCCCGTCGCCACACCCTGTCACCGCGATGTCACTGTGCACATAGCAGAAACGCAGCCGGAGACCAGAAGGTTCCCCCGATCCCGCACTTCTACACGGGTTCCACCCGCTGAGTCGGCAACTCCCCGTGCTCACGGAAGGTTCCCGCAACGTTCACATCACACCTGACCGTTCCGGTCACTCCACGCGCATCCACTGCTCCATCACCGTCAGAAGGTGATCGGGGTCGACCGGCTTGGTGACGTAGTCGGAGGCACCCGACTCGATGGCCTTCTCCCGGTCGCCCTTCATCGCCTTCGCGGTGAGCGCGATGATCGGCAGCCCGGCGAACTGCGGCATCCGGCGAATCGCGTTGGTCGTCGCATAGCCGTCCATCTCAGGCATCATGATGTCCATCAGGACGACCGCCACGTCGTCGTGCTGTTCCAGGACCTCGATGCCCTCCCGGCCGTTCTCGGCGTACAGCACCGACAGGCCGTGCTGCTCGAGAACGCTGGTGAGCGCGAAGACGTTGCGGATGTCGTCGTCGACGATCAGCACCTTCTCGCCGCCGAACCGCATGCCCCGGCGCGACTGCGCGGACGTCACCTCCTGCTCGGCCAGCACCGGCCACGCCTCGGCCAGCGGAGCCCCCCGGCGCCTGCGCCTGAAGAGCGCGGCGGCGCCGTTCTGGGTCTCCTGGTACGACTTCACCTCGGCCGGCGTCTCGATCTCCGCGCCGGACAACTCCGAGGTGTGGTTCCGCGAGGCGACCAGGTCCCCGGCCTCCAGCTGCGGCACGGGCTGCTGGTAGCCCTGCGGCGGCAGCTCACTGGGGTGCAGCGGCAGGTAGAGCGTGAACGTGGAGCCGCGGCCCGGCTCGCTCTGCGCGTAAATCTCCCCGCCGAGCAGTTGCGCGATCTCGCGCGAGATCGACAGGCCGAGGCCGGTACCGCCGTACTTGCGGCTGGTCGTGCCGTCGGCCTGCTTGAACGCCTCGAAGATCACCCGCATCTTGCTGGCCGCGATCCCGATGCCGGTGTCGGTCACCGAGAACGCGATCAGCGGCGCGTCCGGGTCACTGAGCGAACCGGCCTCCAGGAGCTGCTCCCTGATCCCCACCGGGACATCGCCGCTCGCCGGCCGGATCACCAGCTCCACCGAGCCGGAGTCGGTGAACTTCACCGCGTTGGACAGCAGGTTGCGCAGCACCTGAAGGAGCCGCTGCTCGTCGGTGTGCAGGGTGGCCGGCAGCTCCGGCGAGACCCGCACCGACAGGTCGAGGCCCTTCTCCGCGGTCAGCGGCCGGAACGTGGCCTCCACGTAGTCGACGAGCTGGACGAGCGCGATACGCGTCGGGGAGACGTCCATCTTGCCCGCCTCGACCTTCGACAGGTCCAGGATGTCGTTGATCAGCTGGAGCAGGTCGGAGCCGGCGCCGTGGATGGTCTCGGCGAACTCCACCTGCTTCGGCGAGAGATTGCCCTCGGCGTTGTCGGCGAGCAGCTTGGCCAGGATCAGCAGCGAGTTGAGCGGGGTGCGCAGCTCGTGCGACATGTTGGCCAGGAACTCGCTCTTGTAGCGCATGGAGACCGCGAGTTGCTCGGCGCGCTCCTCCAGGACCTGCCGGGCCTCCTCGATCTCGGTGTTCTTCACCTCGATGTCACGGTTCTGCTGGGCCAGCAGCTCGGCCTTCTCCTCCAGTTCGGCGTTCGAGGCCTGGAGGGCCTTCTGCCGGTTCTCCAGCTCGGCCGACCGCTCCTGGAGCTGCTCGGTCAGCTCCTGGGACTGCTTCAGCAGCAGCTCGGTCTTGGTGTTGACGGAGATGGTGTTGACGCTGGTCGCGATCAAATCGGCGATCTGGTCGAGGAAGTCCTTCTGGATCTGTGTGAACGGCGTGAAGGACGCCAGCTCGATGACCCCGAGCACCTTGCCCTCGAACAGCACCGGGAGCACGATCACCTGCGCCGGCGGGGCCTCGCCCAGGCCGGAGGAGATCTTCAGATACCCGGTGGGCGCCTTCTCCACCAGGATCGTGCGCTTCTCCTGCGCGGCCGTGCCGATCAGCGCCTCACCAGGCCGGAACGACGTCGGCATGGAGCCCATCGAGTAGCCGTACGAGCCGAGCATGCGCAGTTCGTACGCGTCCTCGTTCTCGGTGTTCGTGTCCTTGCCGTCGACCAGGGGCATCGCCAGGAAGAACGCGCCGTGCTGCGCGGTCACCACCGGTGTCAGCTCGCTCATGATCAGGGAGGCCACGTCCGCCAGGTCGCGGCGGCCCTGCATCAGCGCGGAGATACGGGCCAGGTTGCCCTTGAGCCAGTCCTGCTCCTGGTTGGCGACCGTGGTGTCACGCAGGTTGGCGATCATCTTGTTGATGTAGTCCTGCAACTCCTGGATCTCGCCGGACGCGTCCACGTCGATCTTCAGGTTCAGGTCGCCACGGGTCACCGCGGTCGCCACCCGCGCGATGGCCCGCACCTGCCGGGTCAGGTTCCCGGCCATCTCGTTCACGGACTCGGTCAGGTCCCGCCAGGTGCCGTCGACGTCACGCACGCGTGCCTGGCCGCCCAGCTGGCCCTCGGTGCCCACCTCGCGGGCCACCCTGGTGACCTCCTCGGCGAAGCTGGACAGCTGGTCGACCATCGTGTTGATCGTCGTCTTGAGTTCGAGGATCTCACCGCGGGCGTCAATGTCGATCTTCTTGGTCAGGTCGCCCTTGGCGATGGCCGTGGTGACCATGGCGATGTTGCGCACCTGGCCGGTCAGGTTGGACGCCATCTGGTTCACCGACTCGGTGAGGTCCTTCCACGTACCCGCCACACCCGGCACGTGCGCCTGACCGCCCAGGATGCCGTCCGTGCCCACCTCACGGGCCACCTTGGTGACCTGGTCGGCGAACGAACTCAGCGTCTTCACCATCTGGTTGATCGTGTCGGCGAGCTGGGCCACCTCACCGCTCGCCTCGATGGTGACCTGCCGGGTGAGGTCGCCGTTGGCGACCGCCGCCGAGACCTGGGAGATGTTGCGCACCTGCGTGGTCAGGTTGTTGGCCATCTGGTTCACGTTGTTGCTGAGGTCCTTCCAGATACCCGTGATACCCGGAACGTGCGCCTGACCGCCCAGAATGCCCTCGGTGCCCACCTCACGGGCCACCCTGGTCACCTGCTCGGCGAAACTCGACAGCTGGTCAACCATGGTGTTGACCGTCGTGACGAGCTCAAGGATCTCGCCCTTCGCGTCAACAGTGATCTTCTTCGACAGGTCGCCCTTGGCGACCGCCGTCGTGACCTCGGCGATGTTGCGCACCTGGATGGTCAGGTTGTTCGCCATGAAGTTCACGGACTGGGTGAGGTCCTTCCAGGTGCCCGCGACCCCCTGCACCTCGGCCTGGCCGCCGAGGATGCCCTCGGTGCCCACCTCGCGCGCGACGCGCGTGACCTCCTGGGCGAACGACGACAGCTGGTCGACCATCGTGTTCAGGGTGTTCTTCAGCTCCTGGATCTCACCGCGCGCGTCCACGGTGATCTTCTGGGAGAGGTCACCGCGGGCCACCGCGGTGGCGACCTGCGCGATGTTGCGCACCTGGGCCGTCAGGTTCCCGGCCATGCCGTTCACCGAGTCCGTCAGGTCCCGCCACACACCGGCCACACCGGGCACCTGCGCCTGACCGCCCAGCCGTCCTTCCGTACCCACCTCACGGGCCACCTTGGTGACCTGGTCGGCGAAGGCGGACAGCTGATCAACCATCGTGTTGATCGTGTTCTTCAGCTCAAGGATCTCACCGCGCGCGTCGACGTCGATCTTCTGGGACAGGTCGCCCCGCGCCACCGCCGTCGTCACCTGGGCGATCTGCCGCACCTGGGAGGTCAGGTTGCCGGCCATGAAGTTGACGGAATCCGTCAGCTCCTTCCAGGTGCCCGACACGCCGTCCACCCGCGCCTGACCGCCCAGCCGGCCCTCGGTGCCCACGTCCCTGGCCATCCGCGTCACCTGGTCGGCGAAGCTGGAGAGCTGGTCCACCATCGTGTTCACGGTGTTCTTCAGCTTCAGCATCTCGCCGGAGACGTCGACCGTGACCTTCTGCGACAGATCACCGTTGGCCACCGCCGTCGTCACCTGCGCGATGTTGCGGACCTGACCGGTGAGGTTGCGGAACGCGGTGTTGACGGAGTCGGTCAGGTCCTTCCAGGTGCCGGCGGCTCCGGGCACCTGCGCCTGGCCGCCCAGCTCGCCCTCGACCCCGATCTCCCGGGCCACGCGGGTGACCTCGGCACCGAACGACGACAGTTGGTCGACCATGCCGTTGACGGTGTTCTTCAGCTCCAGCATCTCGCCGGCCACATCGACGGTGACCTTCTGCGACAGATCGCCGTTGGCCACCGCCGTCGTCACCGCGGCGATGTCGCGCACCTGGGTGGTCAGGTTCCGGAAGACCGTGTTGACGGAGTCCGTCAGGTCCTTCCAGGTACCGGCCGCGCCCGGCACGTTCGCCTGGCCGCCGAGCCGCCCCTCGCCGCCGACCTCGTTGGCCACGCGCGTGACCTCGTCCGCGAAGATCCGCAGCGTCTCGGTCATCTGGTTGATCGTCTCGGCGAGCTGCGCGACCTCACCGCGCGCCGGGACGGTCACCTTGCGGGACAGATCGCCGTTGGCGACCGCGGTGGTCACCTCGGAGATCCCCCGCACCTGGGCCGTCAGGTTGCCGGCCATGGTGTTGACGGAGTCGGTGAGTTCCTTCCACGTCCCCGCGACCCCCGGCACGTGCGCCTGACCGCCCAGGATGCCGTCCGTGCCCACCTCACGGGCGACCCGGGTCACCTCGGAGGAGAACGCCGACAGCTGGTCCACCATCGTGTTGACGGTTTCCTTCAGCTCCAGCATCTCGCCGGCGACCTGAACCGTGACCTTCCGCGACAGATCGCCCTTGGCGACCGCCGTCGTCACCAGCGCGATGTCCCGCACCTGCGCCGTCAACCGGTACGCCATCGTGTTCACGGAATCCGTGAGGTCCCGCCACGAACCGGACATACCGCGCACCCGGGCCTGCCCGCCCAGCTTGCCCTCGGTGCCCACCTCGCTGGCCACGCGCGTGACCTCGTCGGTGAACGTCGACAACTGGTCGACCAGGTTGTTGACGGTCCGTCCGACCTTCAGGAACTCACCGCGCAGCGGATGCCCGGCGGCCCCGTCCGCCGACGGCGACCGCAGCTCCATGCGGGGCGACAGATCGCCCTCGGCCACCGCCGTCAGGACCCGGCCCACCTCGGAGACCGGCCGCACCAAGTCGTCGACGAGCGCGTTGGAGTTGTCGATGGCGGCCGCCCAGGAGCCCTCACAGGCGCCCGTCTCCAGCCGCTCCGTGAGCTTTCCCTCACGTCCGACAACGCGCCGCACCCGCGACAGCTCACCCGTGAGGTGGAGATTTCGGTCGGCCACCTCGTTGAAGACCGCCGCGATCTCCGACATCACGCCGTCCCCGGACACCGTGAGCCGCTTGCGGAAGTTGCCGTCCCGCATCGCCAGGAGCGCCGCCAGCAACCGGTTCAGGGAAGCCGTGTCCACCGCGGTGGTCCCGTCACCGCCCCGCTGCCTGCTCAGGGACGGTCCGCCCTTCGCGCGCGCCTTAGTGCCCCGCGCCGCTGCGCCAGACTCCACTGTGTCCCTCCCGCGGGGGTCGACCGTTACTGCTGTGCTCGGACACCGCATACTCGGCGTACCGCTTACATGGGCGTACCAGTTACTGCTGCGTATTTCTGCCAGACGAGATCCGGCCACACCAGGGGCTGCTGCCCGCTGTACACGGAACGCACTCGGGCTGACCGGACCTTCTCCAGAAGCTTGCCCAGTGTTTCACCCCGGCCGAACCAGGCCATAACAGTTCGGCAGCTTCGCACATCGTCCGCACACCCTGGGGGCGTAAACACCGGCGACCGGCATCCGCTCGGACGGCGAAGGTAAGTAACCTTGCATGCGGCTGTCCAGCCGCACCGGTCCGTCCGGCCTGGGCGGTGGCACGAGAACGAGCGGGCATTCGGAGGGGCGGCCGCAGACCATGACCACCGGAGTGATCCCCGGGGGACACAACCCGGAGCCACGGCCCACGGGCGAGCACATGCCGCACCAGCGGCATCAGCCGGCCGGCCAGGCAAGCCCGCATGTAGAGACCCGGTCGAGGAGTTCTGTGATCACCGCGCGCGCGGCCGCCAGCTTCGAGCCCGTCGGGCGATCGGTCGCGACCGCCCGGTCCTTCGTCCGCGACACGCTCCAGGGCTGGGGCTTCGCGGACGTCGTCGACGACGCCGTGGTCCTCACCAGCGAACTGGTGACCAACGCGGTGGTGCACGCCGGCACCCATGCCGAGGTGCTCTGCCTCCGCATGGACGACGGCGTGCGCATCGAGGTCTCCGACCGCTACCCGGAACGCGAGGTCCCGCTCCAGGGCTCCGCGGTCAACATGGGCAGCCCCGACCGCGAGGGCGGCCGCGGCCTCCAGCTCTGCGCGGCCCTCGCCGCCCGCTGGGGCGTGGAGTACACGCCCACGCACAAAAATGTCTGGTTCCAGCTCGATCTCCCCGAGCGCCCGGTGGGCACCCGCGCCGCCGGCCCCGCCCTCCCCGCCGACCTGCTGCCCCTGGCCGACGGCCGGGTCCGGGTCGCGGTCGTCCAGATCGACCGCAAGGGCTCCATCTCGGCCTGGAACGAGGACGCCGAGGAGATCTTCGGCCACACCGCCATGGACGTCACCGGCAAACCGCTCACCGACCTCGCCGCCTGGCCGCACACCCCCGGCACCGGTACCGGCATCGCCGAGGCCCTCCAGCTCTCCCGCTGGGAGGGCAGCTACGGCATCCGCGGCGCCGACGGCCGGGTGACTCCCGTCTACGCCTCGCACCTGAGAGTCCGTGACACCGGCGGCGAGCCCTCCACGGTCTGCCTCCTCGTACGCGACCACGAACGGGCCGTCCTCCAGACCCCGTTGCGCGTCCCCGCCTCCGACACCGGCGGCGCCTCCGACGGCCAGAGCAGCGACCCCTTCGAGGTGTTCATCGGCTCCCCGGCCCCGGACGACCTCGACGGCCTCCTCCAGCGCACGGTCGAACGCGCCCGCGACATGCTCGACGGCGACTCCGCGTTCCTGCTCCTCGCGACCGACGACGAGACCGAGTTGGAGGTCCGCGCCTCCACCGGGCTCCCCTCCGCCCGTCAGCGCTTCGCGCGCGTGCCCGTGGAAGCCGGCCCCGGCCGCTACGGTTCGGCCCGTATGCCGGCCGTACACGACGATCTGGTGGCCGTTCCGGGCGCGGTCCCCCTCCTGGGCGGCACCGGCATGCGCTCGGTCGTCACGGTCCCGCTGAAGGTCGAGGGCCGTCTGACCGGCTCCCTGGGCGTCGCGGCCGAGGCACCGGGCAGATACTCCAACGAAGAGGCCCTGCGCCTCCAGTTCGCCGCCGACCGCATCGCCCTGGCCGTCGAGTCGGCCCGCCTGGGCGAGCTGGAACGGCTGCGCCGCGGCTCCCTCAGCTTCCTCGTGGAAGCCTCCGACCTGCTCGCCGGCACCCTGGACCGCGACCAGACCCTCGCCCTGATGGCCCAGATGACGGTCCCGACCCTCGCCACCTGGTGCGCCGTCTACACCATCGCCGACCAGGCCTCCGAGCCGTACCTCTCGTACGTCCTGCATGAGGACGAGGAACTCATCGACGGCATCAAGTCGTTGCTCTCCAAGGTGCCCCCGCCCGACCCGGTGCCCACGCCCGGCGCCCGCGTCTGGACGGTCCCCGGCGACCACGCCCACCAGGCCGCACTGCGCAGCTCCATGCGCAGCCTCGGCCTGGCCGGCGGCCCCACCCGCCAGGTCTCCTCCGGCATCGGCCCGACGCTCGCCACGGCCTCCGCCGTGGGCGGCGAGACAGTGGTCCTCCCCCTGGTCGCCCGCAACCGTGTCATCGGCATGCTCACCCTCGGCAAGCCCACCGACGAACACTTCCGCCAGGAGATCCTGGAACTGGCCGAGGACCTGTCCCGCCGGGCCGCGCTGGCCCTGGACAACGCCCGCCTGTACTCGGAGCGCACGGCCATCAGCCAGGCCCTCCAGCGCAGCCTCCTGCCCCCGGGCACCCCGCACATCGAGGGCATGGAGGTCGAGGTCATCTACCGCGCGGCCGGCGAGGGCAACGAGGTCGGCGGCGACTTCTACGACGTCTTCCCGATCTCCGACAACGCGTACGGCTTCGCCATCGGCGACGTCTGCGGTACGGGTCCCAACGCGGCCGCCGTCACCGGCCTCGCCCGGCACGCCCTGCGCCTGCTCGCCAGGGAGGGTCTCAGCGGCCCGGCCGTCCTGGAGCGCCTCAACTCGGCCATCCTCGACGAGGGAGCCCGCAGCCGCTTCCTGACCCTCCTGTACGGCGAGATGCGCCCCCAGGAGGACGGCAGCGCGGAGATGAAGGTGGTCTGCGCCGGCCACCCGCTCCCCCTGCGCCTGCGCCAGGACGGCACGGTCGAGGCGGCCGCCGAACCCCAGCCGCTCCTCGGCGTCATCGAGGACCTGGAGCTGTACGAGCAGACGGTCACCCTCGACCCCGGCGATGTCCTCCTGTGTGTCACGGACGGCGTGACGGAACGCCGGGAGGGCACCCGCATGCTCGGCGACGACGGCCTCGCCGACGTTCTCACGACCTGCACGGGCCTGACGGCCGGCGCGGTCGCCGCACGCATCATGCGCGCGGTGGAGCGCTTCGCGTCGGACGCCCCTTCGGACGACATGGCGATTCTGGCGATGCGAGTTCCGGGCCTCCAGAAGGACTGAGCGGGAGAACGAGGAAGGCGAGGAAGGCGAGGAAGAGGGCATGGAAAAGGCCCCGCCCTTGACGGGCGGGGCCTTTTCCAGTGGAGCCCCCAAACGGAATCGAACCGTTGACCTTCTCCTTACCATGGAGACGCTCTACCGACTGAGCTATAGGGGCCTGTCGCCTTTTTCGAGGTTTCCCCCGCGGCAACGGAATAGATCATACCCCGAACAGACCCGAGTTCCCAAACTCGTTCAGAAAGCAGGCTGGAGCAGTCCACCCAGTGCATTGCAGGCGGAGACGATCCGCTGCATCTCCCGCTTCGTCAACGACGCGTCCACCGGCAGCGCCAGCGTCTCGTCCGCGGCGACCTCCGTCTCCGGCAGCGAGACAAAGCGCCGGTATTCCGGCAGGCGGTGCACCGGCGTCTTCACCGGCACCCGGCAGTCAACTCCCTTGCCCCGCAGGGCGCGAGCGAAGGCGTCCCGGTCGGGCCGGCCGTTCCCCGGCACCCGAACGACGTACTGCTGGTAGGTGTGCCCGTCCCCGCCGTCCGGCGTCCGCACACCGCGCAGCTTCGCGTCGAGGTAGGACGCCCGCTGCCGCCGCTGCGCGATCTCGTCGTACGGAGCCTCGGACTCGCCCTGCTCCAGCACCAGCAGCCCGTGCCGCTGCCCCAGCTCCCGCAACCGCCTGATGTCAGCCCACCGTCCAAACCGGTGTACGACAACGACCGCGGCGGAACGGGCAGTTACGGCCGCTTCCACCGCCGTCACGTCGAGGCAGTAGGTCAGCGGATCTATGTCGGCGAACACCGGAAGCGCACCGGCCAGAGTCACGGCCTCGGCGACTTCGACGTTCCCGAAGGCCGGCACGATCACCTCGTCGCCGACTCCGACACCGGCCGCCCTGAGCATTGCAGCAGTACCCATGCTGGGATGCTCGGCGGGGAACGTGAACGACACGTTACGCAAACCAAAAAAGGGTTGGACCCGGAACCGAAGTTCCAGATCCAACCCTTTCAATATTTGTTCGGCGGCGTCCTACTCTCCCACAGGGTCCCCCCTGCAGTACCATCGGCGCTGTAAGGCTTAGCTTCCGGGTTCGGAATGTAAC
>NZ_JBFBJL010000039.1:0-86585 GCF_040686075.1 Streptomyces sp. NPDC086519 | reverse complement strand
GCCTGCCGGGCCTACGACGCGGAGCTGGCGCGGGCGGGCGGCGTGGATCTGCAACTGCTCGGGATCGGGACCGACGGGCACATCGGGTTCAACGAGCCGTGCTCGTCGCTGGCCTCGCGGACCCGGATCAAGACGCTGACCGAGCGGACGCGCATCGACAACGCGCGGTTCTTCGGCGGGGATGTCGACCAGGTGCCGCACCACGTCATCACCCAGGGGATCGGGACGATCCTGGAGGCGCGGCATCTGGTGCTGCTGGCCACGGGCGAGGGGAAGGCCGACGCGGTCGCGGCGACGGTGGAGGGGCCGGTCGCCGCGGTGTGCCCGGCGTCGGCGCTGCAACTGCATCCGCACGCCACGGTGGTCGTCGACGAGGCCGCGGCGTCCAGGCTGAAGTTCGCGGAGTATTTCCGGTACACCTTTGCCAACAAGCCGGACTGGCAAGGGATTTGAGGAAGGAATCGGCTGCCTGGAGGGGAGCTCCGCCCCTTCCAGGTCCCCCGTGCTCGACGAGGCTGAGCCCGTATCGGGATCTGCCGTGTTCTGGCACTGTTCGTATGCCTCTGCGCGTTGTTGGTTAAAGTGACCGGCAGAGGCCGATCCCGGTGCCCGTGGCCAGGGCGATGAGTCCGGGGGCCGGAGACGACGGAGGGCTCGGGTTGGATCGGCTGGCGGGAACGGACCTGGAAGCCGGCGCGGTGGGCGTGTGACCGGCAGGTCGGCGCGCGCGGTGCTGCCCCCGTCGCTGGGCGCGCGGTCGGGGCTGATCGCCGCCCTCGGCGCCCTCGTGGTCGTCGTGCTCGGGGTCCTGTACGCCGGTCACAGCGAGCCCGGCAGGGTGGACAGGTGGATCATTGCGCCGACGGCGGACAGCGTGCGTCCGCCGTGGCGGCACGTCGCCCTGGCGCTGGACTTCCTGGGGGAACCCGCGGGATCGGTGCTGGTGGTCGTGGCCTGCGTGGCGGGCTGCCTGCGGCTTCGGCGTCCCCGCGCAGCGGTGTTCGTCGTGGCCGGCACCGGCCTGACCGTGGGGACGACCACGCTGCTCAAGCACCTGGTGGGACGCACCATCCACGGCGCCGGCAACCTGTCCTACCCGAGCGGTCACACCGCCTTCTTCACCGCGCTCGCCCTCGTGGCGGCGCTGCTCGCGACCGGCCGTCTCGGCCTCGGCAGGACGGCCGGCACGTCACTCGTACTGGCGGCGGCGCTGGTTGCCGGCGCCACCATGGGCTGGGCGGAGGTCCGCCTGGGCGCGCACTACCCGACCGACGCCCTCGGCGGCTGGTGCACCGCGCTGGCGGTGATACCGGCGACCGCGTGGCTGGTCGACCGGACTGCCGACCGGGCGGCCGAGCGGACGGCCGAGCGGATGACCGGCGCGGGCCCGCGGCAGCGCCGCTGACATCACGTCATGCCAAGCGGCGGAACACGGGCTTCACCGCCCGCCCGCCCAGCCAGGGCGTGGGGTCGGTGGCGTCCAGTGCCTTCCGGTACACCGCACACGCCTGGGCCACCACCTCGACGGTGCGGTCGATGTCCGCCTCGTCGAGTGCGCTGCTCACCACGAACGACGGGGCGAGCACCCCGCCCGCGAGCAGCCGGCGCAGGAACAGGGTGCGGTAGCGCTGTGAGGGCTGCAGGTTCTCGTCGAGGGTGGCGAAGACCAGGTTGCTGGCCCGGCCCCGGACGACGACGTGGTCGCCGACGCCCATGGCGGCCGCGGCGTCGCGGACACCCGCGGCCAGCCGCTCGCCGAGGGCGTGCAGCCGCGCGGTGACGCCCTCCTCGACGTAGGTGGTCTGCACGGCCATCGCGGCCGCCAGGGAGTGCGTCTCCGCACCGTGGGTGGTGGACAGCAGGAACACCCGGTCGCCCGAGCCACGCAGTCCGCCCCGCTCCATCAGCTCGCGGCGCCCGGCCAGCGCGGACACGGCGAATCCGTTGCCCAGCGCCTTGCCGAAGGTGGAGAGGTCGGGGACGACGCCGTACAGGCCCTGGGCGCCCGCCTCGGACCAGCGGAAGCCGGTGATCATCTCGTCGAAGACCAGTACGCAGCCGTGCCGGTCGGCCAGTTCGCGCAGGCCGGCGAGGTACCCGGGCGGCGGCTCGGTGTGGGTGGCGGGTTCGAGGATCAGGCAGGCGACCTCGTCCTGGTACCGGGTGAGCAGTTCCGCCGTGGCGGTCAGGTCCCCGTAGGGGAAGGACACGGTGAGCTCGGTGGTCGCCGCCGGGATGCCGGCGGACATCGGTGTGGTGCCGATGAACCAGTCGTCGACGGAGAAGAACGGATGGTCCGCGCAGACGGCCACCCGCGGGCGCCCGGTGACGGCGCGGGCGAGGCGCACCGCGGCGGTGGTGGCGTCGGAGCCGTTCTTCGCGAACTTCACCATCTCGGCGGTCGGCACGGTGGCCAGGAAGCGTTCCGCGGCCTCGACCTCCACGATGGAGGGCCGGACGAAGTTGCTGCCGCGGCCGAGTTCCCGCCGTACCGCCTCGACCACGCGCGGGTGGGCGTGGCCGAGGCTGACCGACCGCAGGCCGGACCCGTACTCGATGTAGCGGTTGCCGTCGACGTCCCACACGTGGGCACCGCTGCCGTGGCTGATGACCGGGGCCAGGTTCTCGGGGTACTGGTCGTCGCCCTTGGCGTAGGTGTGCGCGCCCCCGGGGATCATGGCGTGCAGCCGCTCGTTGGCTGTCCGCGACAGGGGCAGACGGAGCTCTTCGGTGTCCACGGGGACCTCAGCTTTCTCTGTGCTTCAGGACCTCGGCGAGGCTCGGCGCCTCCCGGTCCCGCTGGGACATCGACGCGACCGGCAGCGGCCACGGAATGGCGAGCTCCGGGTCGTCGAAGGCGATCGTCACGTCCTCGGCCGGATCGTGCGGACGGTCGATCCGGTAGGAGGTGTCGGCGGTCTCGGTCAGTGCCTGGAAGCCGTGCGCGCACCCCGCCGGGATGTACAGGGTCAGCTGTGTCTCGCCGGACAGCTCGAAGAAGGCCCGGCCCAGGTAGGTCGGCGAGTCCGGCCGCAGGTCCACGACGACGTCGAAGATCCTCCCGTACGAGCACCGCACCAGCTTCGCCTCGCCGGCGCCGGAGCGCAGGTGCAGTCCGCGCAGCACACCCCGGACCGAGCGGGACACGCTGTCCTGGACGAAGGCGCCCGGGTCGAGGCCGACCGAGCGGACCACGTCGGCGTCGAAGGTGCGGCAGAAGAAGCCGCGCTCGTCGGCGTACGGCGTCGGCCGGAACAGGTACGCCCCGGCGATCTCCGGGACTTCGGTCGCTTTCATGGAGACTCCTGCCGGGCGGGGACGTGGGTGCGGTCGGGCGCCGGGAACAAGGCCGCGGTCAGGGCGGTGAACTGGTCGTCCAGTTGCCGGGCGGCGGCCTGGTTCCGCTCGGCGAGGGTCTTCCGCAGCTCCGGCGCTCGCTTCTCCAGCTCCCGGAACTGCTCCAGCAGCCGGTCGGCGTCGACCTCGCGCGCCGGGTGGCAGTACGCGCCGAGGCCCATCCGGGTCATGAGCGCGTCGCTCTTCGCCGCATAGCTGACCGCGAGCGCGGGCGTGCCGGTCTTCAGCGCGCAGATCAGGTTGTGGTACCGGACCGCCACCACGGTGTCGGCGGCCGCCATCTCCTTCATCAGGTCGGCCAGTGAGGCCGGCTCGGCGGCGGTGACCAGCGGTGAGTGCACGGCGTCGAGGATCGCGGCGACCACCGACGCATCGCACCGGTCGCCGGTGAGCAGCCGGACCGGCCTGTCCTCCTCGACCAGCGTGCGGACGAACCGGATCGTCCCGTCGAGGTAGCGCCGGTGTATCTCCTCGGCCCGGGCGCGGTCGTCGTTGCCGCCGTGGAAGTCCATGACGCCGACGCAGACCGGCCCGGGCGAGCCCGAGGGCGCGCTCGCCGGCGGGGTCGGCAGGGCGAAGGCGAGGTCCGGGTAGACCTCGTCGCGTGCGGTGTCCACGCCCATCGCCCGCATCGCGTCACGCGCCTGGGCGTCCCGGTAGGACCGGTAGGCGGCCAGCCGCGCCGACCAGCGCACCAGGGCCCGGGTGGGCCGGTTGCCGATCTCGGCGGCGCCGACGCTGACCAGCCCGACCGGGGTGCCGAACAGCCGGCCGCTCGCGCAGAGCAGGAACAGCGCGTACGGGAAGCCCCACGGCCGCAGCGGCAGGGTGGCCTCCAGGACGCCCATGCCCGGCACGATCACCACGTCGTGCCGGCGCACCCAGGCGGCGGTGCGGAAGACGTCGACGAGTTTGCCGAGCCCTTTCGCCGCGATCGCGCCCGCACGTGACGCGGTCCGGTACTCCGCGCGGTTCCAGTGCAGCCGCGTGGCGGGGATCCCGAACCGGGTCGTCACGGCCTCCGGTCCGCCGCACAACGCGTCCACGACCGCTTCCGGATGCTCGTCGCGCAGGTACCCGAGGACGGCTTCGAGCGACCCGTCGTTGCCGAGATTGCCGGAGCCGAGCAGACCGAACACCCCGACGCGCACGGGAGTTGCGCCCGTCGGCGTCATGACCGCCTCCCCTCGCGGCCGGCGACGAGGGCGTCGACGGAGACCGTGAGCAGGGCCGGATCGACCGGGGCGCGGTCCTCGACCCGCTCGCCGGCGCCCGGCCGGACCCGGCTGGTCAGCCACGCGGCCAGGTGGCCGTAGCAGGCGCGCCGGTCGGCCGGGGACAGGGGCGCCCGCCGGATCGCCGAGGCGAAGCCCCAGACGTACTCGGCGAGCAGCCGGGGCGTCGGGTGCAGCGGACCCGCCCGGCGCGGGTCCAGGTTGACGCACCGGGAGCGCTTGGACGGGTTCGCCCGCTCCGCGCGGGTGGGGTGGTCGCGGCGGAAGTACAGCAGCTCGGGCACCTGGTGGAAGGGCCCGTGCAGGGTGATCTCGGCGACGAACGTGCGGTCCGCGTGGTGGTAGCTGTCCATCGGCTTCACCCGGCGCAGCATGTCGGCCCGCATCACCCCGTAGAAGTCGTCGCCGCCCGGCTCGAACAGCAGACTGCGGAAGCGCTCCGGCGCGTGCGGCGAGTCGGTGGCGAGCGTGTACTCGTAGGGGACCTTCACCTTGCCGTCGCCGTCGATGACCGCCTGGCCGGTGTGCGCGAGGATCACGTCCGGCCGCTCGTCCAGCGCCTCCACGCAGCGCCGCAGCAGGTCGCGGCCGTAGAGGTCGTCGTGCGAGGCCCACTTGAACAGTTCGCCGCGGGACTCGGCGAACACATGGTTGTGGTTCGGCGTGGCGCCGATGTTCCGGGGCAGCCGGTGGTACCGGATGCGGGAGTCCTGCGCGGCGTACTTGCGGCAGATGTCCTGGGTCCCGTCGGTCGAGGCGTTGTCGGAGACGACCAGTTCGAAGTCCTCGTAGGTCTGGCCGAGCAGGGCGTCGAACGACTCGGCCAGGTACTCCTCGCCGTTGTACACGGGCAGGCCGATGCTCAGCCTGGGTCGGGCGGTCATGGGGTCCTCACTTCGGGGATGGGGTTGTGGTGGTGCTCGCGCAGGGCGGACCGCAGTTGCAGCCACCACACGGCCGAGCCGCTGACGGTCGCGGCGGCGACGCCCCAGGCCGAGCCGGCCGTGCCGGCGACGGCCGCGCCGCCGAGCCCGCCGCCGACGTAGCAGGCGGAGGCGAACAGCTGGCAGCGCAGGCTGCGCCGGGCCGCGCCGAGCGCGCGCAGCCCGGCCGCCGCGCCGGTGCCGAGGCCCGCTCCCGCGACGCTGAGGGTGATCTGCACGATGAGGTGCGAGGAGGAGTGCCAGACACCGCCGAGCGCCAGTTCGCCGAGCCGGCCCGGCATCAGCAGCAGCGCCGCCCCCCAGAGCAGCGCTCCGGCGGCCTGTCCCCCGCCGAGCAGGAGACAGAACCCGCGCAGTCGATGCGGGGCCTGCCGCAGCACCCGTGCCGCCTCCGGGACGGTGACCAGCGAAAGCCCCATCAGCACGGCGAGGAACGGGCCCATCAGGAGCTCGGCGCCCCGCACCGCGCCGACCGCGCCGACCCCGACGATCGCGCCGAGCCCGTACGCCCGCAGCTGGCTCGCACCGCTGAGGCTGACGTTCTCGACCAGGTAGCGGTAGCCGAGATCACGCTGCTGGCGAAGCCAGCCGCGCGCCTCGCCCGGCCGGGGCCGGATGCCGGACTGGAGGCAGCCGTACCCCGCCGCCACCGTGGCGGACGCGCCCCAGGCGAGCACGAAGGCGGCCACGGTGTCCACCCGGGCCGCCACCACCAGGGCCGGGACGAGCGCGACACCCCACACGACGTCGTTGACGAACGCCTTCCGCCCGGTGCCGGCCGCGAAGAACGCGAACCGCCAGGCGTCCTGGAGCAGCAGCCCCGGCAGCATGAGGGCAAGGGCGGCGAACGCGGGCCCCACCCGGCCGCCGAGGCCGAACCCGGCCACCAGGCACACCGCGCCGATGACCGCGCCGACCCCGAGCGCCGTACCCGTCGAGCGGGCCACCGCCCCGCGCCAGGAGGCGCCCGGCACGCCGCTGAAGCGCACCACGAGCGGGTCGGTGGCAAGGCCGCGGGAGACGTTGAGCACCACGCCGTAGGTCACCCAGGCCAGGCTGAACACGCCGAACGCGGTGACCCCCAGCGAGCGGGCCACGTAGATGCCCACCGCGAAGTTGCTGATGCTGGAGGCCGCCTGGTCGGCCAGTCCCCAGGACAGCCGGCCGACCAGGGCCCGCTTGGCGGACCGGGCCGGTGGCGCGGTCTTCTGCGGATTCTCCCCCTCGGTGGTCATCGGCCTCATGCCTTGATCAGCCCGGCGCCGAGCAGAGCGCCGGCCGCGCCGGCGACGGTGTCGAACGGGAGCCCGGACCGCTCGGCGACGTCCAGCAGACTGTGCTCGCCGTCGGAGAGGTTGAGCACCCAGAGCATGGCCATCTGGGCCTGCTTGGTGTCGCTGCGGCCGCCGAGCGCGTCGTACAGCCCGCGCCGGCCCAGCTGCGGTTCGCCGTAGGGGCTGAGGTTGAGGTACCGCCGGTTGCGGTCGAGGACGGCGAAGGCCTCGCGGCAGACCGCGAGGGTGTCCGCCATCGCCGCCGGGGAGACGAAGTCCAGGTTGTCGGCCGAGGTGTGGTATTCGGGGTAGCCGGCGTACGGGGTCCGGGTGAGCGAGCCCACGCCCAGATTGAACCCCGGCGAGCAGAACTGCCGCTCGTCGTAGCCGTACGGAGTGAACTCGGTGACGCGGTGCGGCCGTTCGGATGCGGCCAGCACGTGCCGCAGCACCCGGTCGATCTCCGCGTCGCCGCGCCTGCTCTGCTTGTACGTCAGTGGGCCGGGGTCTCCGGCGCAGGCCAGCACCAGGCCGTGCTTGACCCGGTCCACCCGCTCCGCGTTGCGGGCCAGCCAGGTGATCGCCCCGATGGTGCCGGGCGCGAACAGGAACCGGTAGGTGTAGTGCGTCGGCTGCTCGGCGAGGGCACGGGCCAGAAAGGCGGCCACGGCGATGCCGGCCAGGTTGTCGTTGGCCAGCGACGGGTGGCAGACGTGGCAGGAGACGATGACCTCGTCGGCGACCTGCCCGGGGACCACGTACTCGGCGTAGGTGAGGTGGCCGTCCGCAAGAGTGGAGTCGATGCGCACCTCGTACTCGCCGTCCGGCAGCGCGTCCAGGGTCTCCTGTGCCAGGCAGAACCCCCATTCCGGCTTGTAGTAGCTGGTGCGGTACGGCACCCAGGACGGGTGGTCGGGCAGGGTGTGCAGGTGTCCGCGCAGTTCGGCGAGCGGCATGGTCGCCGACACCGGCACGCTGTAGCCGAGCACGTGCAGGCTGGACGCGGCGAAGTCGACGACCCGCCGGCCGGCGGTGTCGGCGATGTACGCGTCCCGGATGTTCCACTCCTGCGGCACCGTCCAGTCGAGCACCTGGGTCCCGGTCGGCACCTCGTGCACCTGCAACGGGATGTACTCCCCGACGATGTCCAGGGTGGCGCGCACACCGTCGCCGGTGATGCTGCGGCAGAGCGGGTACATCCGCTCCACCAGCGCGTACATCTCTTCGCTCACGTCGGTCACCGGCGCCACCGCAGGGTGTCGTCGACGGTGCCGGCGCCGGAGGCCGCGCGCAGCACGGCGAGCCGGGTGAAGCGCTGCTCGAAGTCCTCCCGGGTCAGCCCGAACGTCCGGTAGGCGTCGGCGAGTTCGAGGGCGCCCTGCTTCACCGTCCACTCGCAGTCGAAGCCGGGCACCGCGGCACGGAACCGGGAGAAGTCCACCCGGTAGGACCGCGGATCGGCACCGGTCTCCCCGGTGATCACCACCTTCGCGCCCGACACCGCCTCGGCGACCTGATCGGCGATCTCGGCGACCGTGACGTTGTTGATCTCGCTGCCGATGTTGAACGCCCGGTCGTGCACCGCCTCGCGCGGCGCGGTCAGCGCGGCCGTGAAGGCGCGCGCGATGTCGGCGGCGTGCACCAGCGGGCGCCAGGGGGTGCCGTCGGAGAGAACCAGCACCTCGCCGGAGAGCAGCGCGTGCCCCACCAGGTTGTTCAGGACGATGTCCGCGCGCAGCCGGGGCGAGAAGCCGAAGGCGGTGGCGTTGCGCATGAACACCGGGGTGAAGTCGCCGTCGGCGAGCTCGTGCAGGTCGTCCTCCACCCGCACCTTCGACTCCGCGTACGGCGTCACCGGGCGCAGCGGGGCGTCCTCGCCCACCAGGTCCTCGCCGCCGGCGGCGCCGTAGACGGAGCAGGTCGACGCGTACAGGAAGCGCCCCACTCCGGCCTCGCGGGCCAGCCGGGCCAGCCGTACGGACGCGTGGTGGTTGATGTCGTAGGTGAGTTCCGGCGCCAGCGAACCCAGCGGGTCGTTGGAGAGCGCGGCCAGGTGGATCACGGCGTCGACGCCGGCCACGTGCTCGGCGGTGACGTCGCGCAGGTCCACCCGGTGCCCCCGCGGGTCGGCGGGTGTCGGGCCCAGGACGCAGTCGGCGAACAGGCCGGAGTCGAGGCCGACGACCTCGTGCCCGGCGGCGGCGAGGACCGGGGCCATGACGGTGCCCAGGTATCCCTGGTGTCCGGTCAGCAGTACGCGCATGGTTCAACCCCCCAGGTTGAGCGTGAGTTTGGTGACGGCGAACGCTTCGGCGTATCGCTCGTGGCATTCGATGCCGCGGATCCGCGCGAGGCCGAGGAACGCCTCCCGGTCGTACCAGGGCCGGTGCCGCTGCGAGGGGTAGTGCTCCTGGAGCAGCCGCACCTTCTCCTCGGCGGTCTCCGGCGACAGCGGCTGGTACGCCGCCGTCCGGCCGAGGTCGCCGTCCCACTTGACGATCTCGTAGCCGAGCACGAGGTGGTCGCGGAAGGCGGTGGGGATCAGCTGCGCCAGGCCGCGGTGGTCCTGGTGCGCGTCGTCGGTGCGCGGCGCGAGGACCAGTTCCGGCTCGGTCTGCGCGCGCAGTTCCTCGACGGCGGCCTTGGCCTCCTCCCAGTGCGCGGGCAGCCGGCCGTCCGGCAGCTTGTGCACGGTCAGCCGCAGGTCGGCGTCCGGGCAGAAGGCGGCGAGCGCGGCCCGCTCCTCCTGCTCCCGCTCGCTGCCGCCGCCGGAGAGCACCAGCGCGTCGACCCGGATGCCGGGCCGCGCGAGGCACAGCGCCAGCAGCGTGCCGCCGGCGCCGATGGCGATGTCGTCGCAGTGCGCGCCCACCGCGACGATCCGGTCCGGGCGCCCGGCCCCGAGCCGGATCACGCGCTCATCCCGGCGTTGTCCCGCTCCCACACGGCCCACGGGCGGTCGCCCCGGGCGTAGGCGGCGTCGAGCGCGGCGCGCTCCTTCACGGTGTCGGTCGGCTTCCAGAAACCGCGGTGCTGGTGCGCCACCAACCGTCCCCGCTTGGCCAGTTGTGCGCATCCGTCGGCGACCAGGTCCCCGTTCTCCGGTATGTGGTCGAAGACCTCCTGCCGGAGCACGAAGTAGCCGCCGTTCTCCCACAGCGGCAGGTCGCTCACCGCGGTGATGCCACCCACCAGGCCGTTCTCGCCCAGCTCCACGCAGTGGAACGAGGACTGCGGCGGCACCACCATCATCGACGCGCCGGCGTCGCGCGCGGCGAACCGGTCGATCATCTCGTCCAGCGGGGCGTCGGTGAGCACGTCGGCGTAGTTGGCGAGGAACATCTCGTCGCCGTCCAGGTGGTGGCGCACCCGGCGCAGCCGCTCCCCGATGGGCGACTCGATGCCGGTCTGCGCGAACGTGATCGTCCAGTCCGAGATGTCGGTGGACAGCAGCTCGGTCCTGCCGCCGCGCAGCACGAAGTCGTTGGACGCCGTCTCCTCGTAGGTGAGGAAGAACTTCTTGATGTGGTCCGCCCCGTACCCGAGGCACAGGATGAACTCGGTGTGCCCGAAGTGCGCGTAGTAGCGCATGACGTGCCAGATCAGCGGTCTGGGGCCGACCATCGCCATCGGCTTGGGCACGTCGTCGGAGGTTCCGTTGCGCATCCGCATCCCGTAACCGCCGCAGAACAGGACGACCTTCATGCTGTGACCTTTCGGGACGCGACCTCGACGATGCTCAGTTCCGGGATGGGAAAGACCAGCCGGCCGCCCCAGTCGTGTACGAAGGACAGCTGCTCGGTCAGTTCGGCGCGCAGGTTCCACGGGAGGACGAGGACGTAGTCCGGTTTGTCGGCGGCTATCCGCTCGGGTGCCAGGATGGGGATGCGGGTCCCCGGGGTGAACCTGCCGTGCTTGTAGGGGTTGCGGTCGACCGTGTAAAGGAGCAGGTCGGGGCGGATGCCGCAGTGGTTGAGCAGGGTGTTGCCCTTGCCCGGGGCGCCGTAGCCGACGACCGTCTCACCGCGCTCGGCCGCCTCGATGAGGAACCGCAGCAGATCCCGGCGCACCTTGGCCACCCGGGCGGAGAACTCGGTGTACCCGGACAGCTCCCGCAGCCCGGCGGCCTTCTCCCGGTCCAGTACGTCGGCCACCCGCCGCGTCGGCTCGCCGGCCACTTCGGCGGGCCTGGCCCACAGCCGGATGGAGCCGCCGTGCGTGGGCAGCAGTTCGACGTCCACGAGCGTGAGTCCGCCGCTGGCCAGGGCCCGGATCGCGGAGGCGACCGTGTAGTACTGGAAGTGCTCGTGGTAGATCGTGTCGTACTGGTTCTCCTCGATCAGGGTCAGCAGGTGCTGCACCTCGACGGAGACCCAGCCGTCGTCGGCGACCAGGGCGCGCAGCCCCCGGGTGAACCCGACCACGTCGGGGATGTGCGCGTACACGTTGTTGGCGACGACCAGGTCCGCCGGGCCGTGCTCGGCGCGGACGGCCGCGCCGGTGTCCGGGCTCAGGAACTCCGTGAGCGTGGGCACCCCCGCCTCCCGGGCGGCCGCGCCGACGTTCACCGACGGCTCGATGCCGAGGCAGCGGATCCCCCGGTCCACCACATGCCTGAGCAGGTATCCGTCGTTGCTCGCGACCTCGACCACGAAGGCGTCGGTGCCGAGACCGAGGCGCTCCATGGTGGCGTCGACGAACGTACGCGCGTGCTCCACCCAGGAGGTCGAGTAGGAGGAGAAGTACGCGTACTCCTTGAACGTCTCCTCCGGCGTGATCAGCGGAGGGATCTGCGCGAGCCAGCACTCGGTGCAGACCCGCAGGTGCAGCGGGTACGCCGGCTCCGGCTGATCCAGTTGGTCCGCGGCGAGAAAGCTCTCGCATGGTGGCGTCGCCCCCAGGTCGACGACGCTCGCCATCGCTTCCGAGCCGCAGAGTCGGCATCGTGTCATCTGCTGTCCCCATCCCCCCTGCTCGCGCGGGTCTCCCCGCCGCGAGCCTGTGCTGACCGACCCGCGATCGCGGTGCGGTACTCCTCCACCAGGCGCTCCAGCCCGACGGCGGGGCTGAACTCCCGCTCGTAGCGGCGGCGGGCCGCCCGGCCCATCTCCCGGCCCAGGGCCGGGTCGGCCGTGATCCGGCGTATGCCGGAGGCGAGCGAGGCGGGCTCGCCCGGCCGGTGCAGCAGGCCGGTGACCCCGTCCTCGACGAGTTCGACGAAGGCGCCGTGGCCGGCCGCGACGGTCGGGACCCCGGCCGCCATCGCCTCCACGACCACCAGGCCGAACGCCTCCAGCCACGTCGAGGGAGCCACCACGGCGACCGACCGAGCGATGGCGCTCTGGCACTCCGCCGTGTCCAGCAGGCCGACGTAGCGGACGTCGGTGCGGCCCGCGGCCCAGGCGGTCACCTCTCGCTCCAGCGGCCCCGTGCCGGCGATCACGAGCGGCACGCCCACCCCGCCGCTCGCCGCGATCCGGTCCCAGGCGGCCATGAGCAGCCGTACGCCCTTGGCCTGGGCGAGCCGGCCCAGGTAGAGCACGTGCTCTCCCCCGCCTTCCCGGCGACTGCCCGGGTCGGGAACGAAGTTGTGCTTCACCGCCAGCCGCTCGGCGGGCATGCCGGACCGCACCAGGACGTCGCGCTGGGCCGCGGAAATGCACAGGAACCGCTGCACGCCGGACCACCACCGCCGCCGGTTGGCCGACAGACTGACCGCGAGCGGCACCGTCGCGAGGCGGGAGTTGCGGTAGCAGCCGTGCCGGACGGCGGGCAGCGGGGCGGAGCCGACGCACTCGGTGCACGGCCGGCCGTCGCGCTGCAGTGTGCCGGGCGGGCAGACCTGGGTGTAGTTGTGCAGCGTGGCGACGGCGGGCACACCGGCGTCGGCGCAGGCGGCGAGGACCGCGGGTGACAGGAGCGGGAAGACGTTGTGGACGTGCACCACGTCCGGCCGCTCGGTGCGCAGCCGGGCGGCGAGCTCCGTGCGGACCGCCGGGTTCCACGGCACGAGGAGCGGGACCGCCACCTTGCCGAGGAGGGACCGGGCGGCGATGTCGTCGCTGCGCCGCTCGAACACCTCGACCCGGTGGCCGGCCTCGCGCAGCAGCGCCACCTCCTGGTCGACGACCTTGTTCTCCCCGCTCGGCTGCGCCGAGGCGTAGCGGTTGTGCACCACGAGGACGTGCATGCTCAGGTCACCTCCGAGCGTCTGGGGAGTTCGGGCGTCGAGCGGGGTGTCGCCGCGGCGGGTGCCGCCAGCAGCGAGGCGGCCAGGGCCAGATGCAGCAGATACGGCGAGGCGTCGCCGAGACCGGCCTCGGTGTACGAGGCGATCGCGCAGTAGCTGATCAGGAAGATCGCGCAGGCCCTCTCCAGCGACGGCGGCCGCAGCAACGCCACGCCGCCCAGCACGACGATGATCAACGCGACGAGGGTGACGCCGATCAGACCCTGCTCGTTGTAGACGGCCAGCCAGCTGTTGTCGATCGGCAGCCCGCCGAACGACTTGTCGCCCAGGCCCACGCCGAGCACCTGCTCCGAGGTCGTCCGGGGCGCGGCAAGCAGGGCGTCCCAGACCTTGGCCCGGCCGGTGAGGCTGGAGAAGTTCTCCTTGCTCTGTCCGCGCAGGAACCACGACTGCAGGGCGGAGGCGAACCCCACCGCGACCACCACGGCGCACAGCACCGCCCAGGTGAAGAACCGGCGGGCGGCCGCGCTGGTCAGAAGGAGCGAGCCGATCGCCAGCGCCAGCCCGATCAGCAGGCCGAGCGTGGCCGTGCGGGTATGGGTCAGCGCGAGCAGCACGAGGGACGGCACGATGACCACCACGGCGCTGGTCCGATCGGTCCGGCGGCCCATCACGAGCAGCACGGTGAGCCCGATGATCACTGCCGCGTACTGCCCGATCTGCGGCGGGGTGAGCGGCCACAGGGCGCCGACCAGGCGTCCGCCGTAGAGGTCGGGCAGGGCCGCGCCCGGTGAGACGACCAGGCCGGCGGCCACCGATCCGAGCACCGCGAAGTACGCCCGGATGTGGTGGCGGACGAACGTGAGGCCACCGCCCCACCAGCGGGTGAGCAGCCACAGGGTGCCGACGAAGAGAGCGAGCCGGAAGCAGCGGAACAGCGCGCCGAACCCGGACTCCAGGTTCGCGCTGGAGATCACGCTCGTCACCAGCAGCAGGGTGAGCAGGAGCAGGTAGGCGCTGGCCCGGATGCGCAGCCGGCGGTTGACCGTGAGCGCCAGCGCGAACGCGGCGACCAGGGCGCCCATGGTGACCATCTGGATGAGGGAGCGGGGCAGCGGGACGATGGTCTTCGCCCCGGCGGAGCCGAGCGTGTTGAGAACCAGCAGCCCCCAGACGACCCCGACGATCCTCGGGGTGCCGGCGGGGCCCGGTACGGTGCCGGACTGCGGTTCCGTCCGCGTGTCCATCTCAACCACCGGCCCGTGGGTCGAGGGTGCTGCCCGCGTCCTGCCGGTAGTCCGTGCCCTGCCACTCGTCGAAGTCGAGCACCCGGCTCGGGTCGTAGGCGGCGAACTGCCACGGTCCGAGGTAGACGTTGTCGTGCCAGTGGTTGTCCTGCCTGTGAGTGATCGCCTCGGCCACCCTCTCGCCCTTGTACGGCGACCAGTCCGGATAGGTTCCGTAGTTGGACAGCACGGCCATGCGGTCGCACATCTGCGTGCACTGGAGCACGGACTTGTCGAGCACGAAGCGGTTGCCGTGGATGTCCACCCGCTGCGTCTTCCACCGGCAGTCGGCGTACAGCGGTGCCTTGTCGATCGCCGGCTTCACGCAGCGGCCGGTGTTCTTCACCAGCAGCGTGCAGTCACCGGAGGAGGTGTTGGCCGGACTGTTGCAGAACCGGTCGGCGTTCTCCCACAGGGTGATCCCGGACCAGTTGTTCTCCAGCACGTTCCGATAGATCTCGATCTTGTCGGTGCGGGCCCTGATCCGTGGTTCGCCGCCGGACTCGGACAGGTAGATCGTGGCGTACGGGAAGTTGTCGCCGCGGTCGGCGTACCTGCGCCCCTCGACCCAGTTGTTCCGCCGGAACGTGTTGTTCCGGATGACCGCGTTGTAGCTGGTCTCATAGATCAGCGCGGCACCGTCGTTGGCGTCGAGCACGTTGTTCTCGATGAGGAAGTCGTTGTTGTCGGTGTCCGCCCACAACCCCGCTCCATGGTTGTCGTGCACCCAGTTGCCCCGTATGTCAGCGCCGTTGACGGCCCAGAACTTGACGCCTCCGGTGCAGCCGCAGCCCTGCTGCCGCCGTTCCCAGTCGTCGGTGTTGTTGCCCACGATCTCGTTGTCCTCGACCACCAGGCCGCTGATTCCGCCGCCGTTCTTGTACGCGTTCATTCCGTACTGTCCGTTGTCGCGCAGGCAGTTGACGCGGACCCGCTGGTGGGCGCCGGCCATCAGCCCCGCCCCGGAGTTGTCCTGGATCGTCGTGTTCTCGATCACCCACCCGTCGGCGGAGTCGTGGTTGACCACGCCCTCGTTCTGCGGTGCGACGAAATGCTGCACGGTCAGGTAGCGGACGGTGACGTCGCGGGCGGTGCCCGAGAACGCGTACTGGTTCTTCTTGCCGCCGTCGAGCACCGCGCCCGGCGCGCCGAGGTAGCGGTCCCCCTTCTTGGGGATGACCTGGGCGTAGCGGTCCGGGGCGAGCCTGTGCTTGCCCGGCCGGAGCCAGAACGTGGTGTTCGCGGGGCTGCTCCTGGTCTTCGCCGCCAGGTCACCGACCACCGCCGGGTCGACCGTCACCGCGCCCGCCGGCGCCTTCGCCGGCCCGGTCACGGGGTTGGCGCACACCCGGGCCACGGATCGGGCCGCGGACGTGGACGTGGACGGCGCGGCGGTCGGCTCCGCCGCCGGGGCGCCCGGCGTGCTGTCACAGCCGGTCGCCGTCAGCAGGGCCAGCGCCAGCGGTGCCGCCGCCCACGCCCGGTGCCGTCTCTTGATCCCCACGTGCCCCCCTAGCCGCCGAACCTGAGCACGGTGGTGAACCCGTCCGCGCCGTCGGCGGAGCCGGTGCCGGTGCCGGTGCCGGTGCCGAGCAGCGTCGTGGTGGGTTCCTTGCGCCCGAATCCCGCGGAGTACCAGCCCAGCGGCGGGTCGGTCTCGCCGCGGTGCGCCCGCCAGGACAGCTCCGCGGGCAGGTCGAGCACGGCGGAACGTCGCTCGCCGTCCCGGATCCAGGTGAGCGCCGCCCGGTTCCCCGCCAGGTCCGCGGCGATCGCCGGGCCGAGGTGGAACGCCAGTCGCACGGCCCGGCGCGGCCCTCGCACCTCGTCGACCACTTTCAGCTCCTGGCTCGCGGCCGTCAGTTCCACCCGGCGGCGGTGCACGGAACCCTGGTACCCGTCGTGCTCGGCACACCAGCGCGCCACGCCCTCGCCGGACGTGTCCACGGCCAGGACGCGGGTGCGGGCCTGCCGGGTCCACAGGAACGGGCCGCCGGAGACCGACTGGTCGGCGCCGTCCAGTTGCAGCGTGTTGTGGCCGAGGGTGGACCGGAAGTACTGCCGCCACCGGGGCTGCCCGTGGTAGCAGAACGTCCCCGGGTCGGCGAGCACGTCGACCCCGTCGTGCCGGACCTCCACGGACAGCGCGTCCGCGTGCGCGTGCGCGGCGATGGACAGGAAGCCGTGCGGCCCGCCGTCGCAGCGGCACCAGATCTCTTCCGGACCGCGCAGGACGGTGAGCCCGGCGTCGGCGAAGTGGGCCGGCCGGCGAGCCGGGCGGGACACGGCCGGTGCGGCCGCGTCCTTCGGGTACGGCCGGATGAGCGCGGCCAGCAGCGGAGTGCGCACATCGGTGCCGGTCACCGCCGGCCACCATTCGAGCCGGCCGAACACGGCGTCGCCGGTGGCCAGCAGCGAGGCCCAGCGGTCGGTGCCCGCGCCGTCCACGACCAGCCCGTGCCCGTCGTCCGCGTCCCCCTGGCGCGGCGGCCGCAACCGGCTGTCCACGACGGCCGCGAGCGCGTCGGTCATCCGCAGCAGCACCAGCCGGACGGACGGGGGGACCGGCACGCCTGCGGCATCCGCCTCGGCCACCGCGGCCAGGCCCAGTTCCAGCACCAGCCCGTGGTACTCGGTGGCCAGCTCGCGGTTGAGGCCGGAGGGGAAGGTGTTGCTTCGCAGATGCCGCTCCAGCGACCGCAGCGCGTCGGCCCGCCAGCGTCCCGAGGAGGGGAACCAGCCGAACGCGCAGGCCGCCGCGAGCTGCCCGGCGGCCTCGGCGATGACGTGGTTGTTCGCCGAGGAGCCTCGGCTGGGGAAGGCGGCCAGCCAGCGCTGATGGTGCCAGACCTGGTTCAGCGCCACCGGGTTGTCCTCGAACAGCCCGGCCGCGCCCGGCCAGTCGTCGAGCAGCCGGCGGATCCACACCCAGGACAGCAGCCGGATGCCCAGCTCGATGCCGCT
This sequence comes from Streptomyces sp. NPDC086519, assembly GCF_040686075.1. Lineage (NCBI taxonomy): Bacteria > Bacillati > Actinomycetota > Actinomycetes > Kitasatosporales > Streptomycetaceae > Streptomyces > Streptomyces sp. NPDC086519. The sequence continues at coordinate 69,335 of NZ_JBFBJL010000039.1, read as the reverse complement.
GATCCAGTGCACGCCGCGCAGCGGCGGGTTGGCCGTCCACCATGACCGCAGATGCTCGGCCACGCGCTCGGCGTACCGCTCGTTCCCGGTGATCGCGTAGGCGGCGGCGAGCACCGTGAGGTACTGGTGCCGGGACAGCTCCCAGATCTGCTTGATGTCCCCGACCGCGTCCTCGTTCCGGTACGGCACGTCGAAGGCGTAGCCCCACGGCGCCCGGCGTCCGGTCTTCGGGTCGCACCACCAGTCCGGGTCGGTGAGGTCGTCGCGGACCACCCCGAAGTACTCGACGTGCCCGTACATCAGCCGGTCCGCCTCGGCGACGAGACGTTTCGCGGCGTCCGGTGACACCGCGGAGATCGTCCCGGCGGGCAGGACCGCGGTGAACCGGGCGCCGGTCACGCCCGGGCAGTCCGGGCGGACGGACCGCCACCGCCGTCTGCGCACCGTGTCGCCCACCCGGCCGGCGACCTCCCGCGGCCCCATCCGGGACAGGCGCCGCAGGTACCAGCCCGCGCTCCCCGAGATCACCGTCATCGCGCCCTCGCCAACGTCACCGGCGCACCGCCGGCCAGGCCGGTCCGCACGGCGAGGGTGGCCGCCGTGGTCGCGACCAGCGACTGGAGCGGCACCGGCATCGGCCCGCCGGTCCGCACGGCCTTGATGAACGCGGCCAGCTCGGCGTTCTGGCCCTTGTCCCGGGCCTTGGGCAGTCGCGAACTGACCCACCGCTTGCGGCCGTAGACCGAGGCACGGACGAAGTCGTCGAGCCGCAGCACCTTGCCGTCCGCGACCAGGTCCAGCGTCTCCTTGGGGAAGCCGGGCGCGCCGGTGGTGACGTAGCTGATGGTGGCCGTGGACCCGTCCGGGTAGCGCAGCACGACCTGCAGGTCGTCGTTGCCGGACGTGGCGGCCGCGTAGACCGAGACCGGGTCGGCGTCCAGCAGCCAGCTCGCCGTATCGATGAAGTGACCGCCCTCGCCGGCGAACCGCGAACCCTCGGTGCCCTGTTGGAGGTACCAGCTGCCGTGCTGCAGCCGGCCCGCGTTGACCAGGTAGCGCAGGCTCGCCGGACCGGTGCGGACGCCGAACCGCTTCCTGGCCTCCTGCAGCAGGGGCGCGAACCGGCGGTTGAAGCCGACCTGGAGCCGGTCGTTGCCGGACTCCTCCACCGCCGCGAGTACGCCGGCCAGTTCGTCCTCGGTGAGGGCCAGGGGCTTCTCCACAAACACCGTCTTGCCGGCCAGCAGTGCCTTCCGGGTCAGTTCGGCGTGCGAGCTGTGCCGGGTGACCACGAACACCGCGTCGATCGACTTGTCGCCGAGCACGGCGTCGAGGTCGGTGGTCGCCTCGGCGAAGCCGAACTTCCGCTGCGCGTTGGCCGCGGAGAGCGCCGTCGTGGTGACGACGGTCGACAGCTCGACACCGTCGCGCTGTGCCAGGTGCGGCAGCAGCATCGACGTCGCGTAGTTGCCCGCGCCCACGAACGCGAGGCGCACCGGGCCCGTGGCCGGGCGGGCCGGCGTGGACGCTTTGCCGCCGGGCCGTTTCACCGCGGGCACGGCCATCGCCGGGGCCCCGGCGGCTTCCTGCGCTTCCTTCGCGTGTCCGGGGTACCGGAACAGCACGGCCACGGCCTTCAGCTCGCCGTCCTTCAGACGCCGGTACGTCTCGACCGCGTCCTCGAAGTCGGCGACGTGGGAGACCAGGGGCTCCACGTCGACGCTGCCGCGGGCGACGAGGTCGAGGAAGCACGCCAGGTTGCGGCGCTCGGTCCAGCGCACGTAGCCGATCGGGTAGTCGCGTCCCTCCAGCTCGTACTCCGGGTCGTAGCGCCCAGGGCCGTAACTGCGGGAGAACCGGACGTCGAGTTCCTTCTCGTAGTAGGCGTTCCACGGCAGGTCCAGGCGGCACTTTCCGATGTCGACGACCCGGCCGCGGTCCCGGCTCAGCCGGGCGGCCAGCTCGACGGGCTGGTTGCTGCCGCCGCCGGCGGCCAGGTACACCTGGTCCACGCCATGACCGCCGGTGAGGTCGGCGACGGCGGCCTCCACGGCCGCCGACGCGGGATCGCCGCAGGCCGCGGCGCCCGCCCGCTCGGCAAGCTCACAGCGCGCCGGATCGGGGTCGGCGCCGACGACGCGGACTCCCGAGGCCGCGAGGAGCTGCACCACGAGCTGCCCGATCAGGCCGAGGCCGATGACCAGGGCCACCTCGCCGAGCTGCGGCTCGCCCTGCCGGACGCCCTGCAACGCGATCGACCCGACGGTGCCGAAGGCGGCGTGCCGCGGCGCGAGGCCGTCGGGGACCTGGACGTAGAGGTTCTTGGGGACCCAGTTCAGCTCGGCGTGCAACGCGTGCTCGTTGCCGGCGCAGGCCACCAGGTCACCGACCTTCACATCGTCGATCCCGGCGCCGACCTGCTCGACCACCCCGCACAGCGAGTAGCCCAGCGGCGTGTAGGAGTCCAGCTTGCCCATCACCTTGCGGTAGGTGGCGGGCACCCCGTTGGTGGCCACGCTCTGCATGACCTTGGCCACCTGGTCCGGCCGCGAGCGGGCCTTGCCCAGCATCGACATGCCGGCCTCGGAGACCTTCATGAGCTCGGTTCCGGTGGATATCAGCGAGTAGGCGCTGCGGACCAGCACACCGCCCGGCTTGCACCCCGGCACCGGGACGTCGAGCACCGCCAGCTCCCCGCTCTTGTAGTTCTGTACAACCTGCTTCACCCGAACTCCTCTGATTCCTAAGCCGTCAACCGAGTGCTCTGGCCAGCCCCAGAGGTCGCGTCGCGATACCAGTACTCAAGGGTCAGTACGTGCCACAGATGCTTGGAGTAGTCCCGCTGCCCGGCGGCGTCCTCGGCGACGAGCCGCGCCAGCGCGTCGCGGCGCAGGAACCCGGAGCGGACGAGCAGGCCGTCGTCGACCACCTCGCGCACCAGCGGTGCCAGGTCCCGGCTCATCCAGGCGCGCAGCGGGGCGCTGAACAGGCCCTTGGGCCGGTACACGATCTCCCGGGGCAGGACCGAGGCGGCCGCCTCCTTGAGGACGGCCTTGCCCTGCCGTCCCACGATCTTGCGGTCGCCGGGCACGGCGAACGCCGCCTTGACCACCTCGATGTCCACGTACGGCACGCGTACCTCGGTCGAGGCGGCCATGCTGGAGCGGTCCGTGTACGCGAGGTTCAGTCCCGGCAGGAACATCCGGGCGTCGGTGAGGCACATGCGGTTGACGAAGTCGTCGAGGTCGTTGTCCCGGTAGACGTCCGCGTGCTCGGTCAGCACGTCCTCGACCGTGCCGGCCAGGTCCGGATCGACAAGGGCGAGCAACTCGTCCTGGTCGTACATGGTGTAGCTGCGCCGGAAGGCGGTCTCCTCCGGCAGGTCGGCGAAGGAGAGGAACCGCTTCGCGAAGCGCACCGACCGGTACCCCCGGCGGCTCGTCGCGACGGGCAGCCGGTCCACGGCCCCGGACACCGCGCGACGCAGGGGCCGCGGGACGCGCTGGTAGCGCAGCGCGATCAGGTTGGCCAGGTGCTTGCGGTAACCGGCGAACAGTTCGTCCGCGCCCATCCCCGAGAGCATCACCTTCACCCCGGCCTCTCTCGCGGCCGAGCAGATCAGGTACGTGTTGATCGCGGCGGGGTCGCCGATCGGCTCGTCCAGGTGGTACGTCATCTGCGGCAGCAGGTCGAGCACGTTCGGCGCGATCTCGATCTCGTGCAGGTCGACGCCGAACCGCCCGGCCACCTGCCGGGCGTAGCGCAGGTCGTCCGGCATCGCCTCGAACCGGGCGTCCTCGGCGCGGAACCCGATCGTGTAGGCGGAGATGCCGGGTTGGTGGCGGGCCGCCAGCGCGGTCAGGTAGCTGGAGTCGAGGCCGCCGGAGAGAAAGGTCGCCACGGGTACGTCGGAGAGCAGGTGGCGCCGGGTCGACTCCTCGACGATGGCGGCCAGGTCCGGCTGTTCGCCGGCCCGGGCCCGCTCCCGGCCCTCGGCGGCGACGTCCTTCAGGTTCCAGAACCGGCCGCGCTCCACCCGGCCGTCGGGCCGGCACCTCAGCCAGCTGCCCGGGGGCAGCTTCTCCGCCTCGCGGAACGCGCACCGTGAGTCCGGTACCCAGTAGTACAGCAGCGACGCCACCAGCGCCGCCTCGTCCACCTGAAGCGACCGGCCGGTCGCGACGGCGAGCGCCTTGAGCTCGGAGGCGAACACCAGGCCCCCGTCGCGCCGGAGCAGGAACAGCGGCTTGATGCCGAGCTGGTCGCGGGCGAGCACCAGGTCACCGGTGCGTTCGTCGAAGATGCCGAACGCGAACATGCCACGCAGCCGGGGCAGACAGTCCGTGCCCCAGCGCCGCCAGGCCTCCAGGAGCACCTCGGTGTCGGAGGTACCGCGAAAGCGCACCCCGGCGGCCGACAGCTCGGCACGCAGCTCGGGCGCGTTGTACAGCTCGCCGTTGTACGTCAGGACGAGGCCGCCCGAGACCATCGGCTGGGCGCCGGTGTCGGACAGGTCGATGATGGCCAGCCGGCGGTGCCCGAGGTGCACTTCGCCGTCACCCACGGGGTGGCTGTACCGGCCAGCTCCGTCCGGACCGCGGTGGGCGAGGGTGTCGGTGAGCCGGTCGGTCACGACCTTGCCGTCCGGCCATCGGTAAGTGCCTGTGATGCCACACATGTCCTACCGCGCCTCCTGGTCGTTGTCCGGGCCCCGGGCAGCCCACACCGGCTGCCGCTCCGGCCGCCGCCGGCTCGTCGCCGGCTGCCGCTCCGGCCACGGGCTCCGGCCGCGCGGCGCGGTGTGCACCCCGTCCCACAGGGTGCCGTCGGTCCGGTCACGCGGATCGGGGTCGATCAGCACCACGCCGATCACGGCAACGCGCTGGTCCGCGAGCTGCCGCGCCACGGTGTGCAGCCACGCGGCGCTGCCGTGTCCGGCACGCACCACGAGCACGGTCCGGGTGCCGAGGTACTGGAGGTCGGTCCACGCTGTTCCGGGCGCCACCGAGCCGACGCCGATCCGGCGCTCCTGGGGCGGCACGGTCGCGGCACGCTCGGCGCCGACCACAGGCGGATCTCCCGGTTTCCGGCGACGGCCTGCCGAGTACGGGCCGGGCAGGGCGTCGACGACGGTCACCGGCCCCTCCGCCGCCATGGCCCTGGCGAGGTCCAGGGCGATCACGCTCGTGCTCCGCGCACAGCCCAGTTCCAGCAGCGACACCGGTTCCGCGGAGCCGCGCGTGGTGCGGGCCAGGGTCGCGGTGAGCCGTTCCCGGGTCAGCCGGGTACGTCGGCGCTGCCACGGCCCGCCCTTCCGGCGGGGCAGCTCCGCGATGACCGAGGCACCCAGGTTCGCCGCGATGTCACGGCGCAGCACAGGGCGGTCCGCCACCACCGTGCCGACCGCGGCCAGCGCGAGCCCGAGGAAGAGGCCGAGGACGAGGCCGATCGCGGCGTCGGTGGCAACGGCCTTGGGCAGGGAGTGCCGCAGCGCGTGCGGGGTGTCCACGATCTGCGTGCCGGCGACGACCTGGGGTGCGCCGGTCCGCGCCTCCGCGGCGCGCTCGTCGAAGTCGGAGATGCGGGAGTTGAGTTCGGCGCGGCGGGCGAAGAGCGACTCAAGGGACGCCGACGCCTTCGGGTTGCTGTCCGCCGACTGGCTTCCGATCTCCTTGTTGACCTGGGCGAGTTCGTCCCGCATGCGGTCGCGCTGGTCGAGCAGGGCCTGGGCCTCGGCCTGTGCGGTCCTCTGCATCCGCTGCACATGGTCCGCGACGAACGCGTCGGCCAGCGCCTTGGCGCGGGCCACCGCCCGGGCGTCGGTGTCGCCTGTCACCGTGATCTGCAGCAGGTTGTTGGTCAGGCCGGTACCCCGGTATTCCTGCATGAAGTCCTCGGGTTTCTCCGTGGACCCGAGGGACCGCAGGGCCTTGTCGGCGATCTGCGTGGTCTGCAGCAGCTGGACGTCGGTGCGGATCAGCGTTCCGGTGTCGTTCGGCTGGTCCGCCTCGTGCGCGACCAGCACTTCGGTCACGGCGGTCGGCGACGGCGGCATCAGGACCGCCAGCGCGGCGCCGGCCAGCAGGCCGAGGAGCGCCAGGGCACCCCAGAGGCGGCGGCGCCTGCGCACCGCCACCACCAGGGCCTGCAGGTCGAGAAGCGGAGCGGCGGCCGACGACTCCGCAGTCGTGCTTGTCGTCACGCTGAACCTCCCGTGGCATGGCCGCGAACCGCGAGTGCGAGAGTGGCGTCGTCCGGCGGGTGGCCGGCGGAGCGCGTCTCTCGGGCGCGGACCGGATCGGCGACGACGACGCCGAGAACCTCGTGCCGGGCGTCCGCACACGCCTCGGCGATGCCGGCGAGCTCCTCCGCGGTCCAGCTGCCCGCGCTGAGGACGACCAGGGCGCCGGCTTCGGTGTCGCGGTCCGGCACGGTCGGCCGGTCCACCGAGACCTCCACCACCCGCAGCTGCGGATCGCTCCCGGCCTCGGCGGCGAGCTGCCCGGCGGCCCGGCGGGCGATCAGGTCGCCGTCCGGTACGACCACCAGCAGCCGCGCGGGGGCGGCCAGTTGGTCCCGGAGCCGAGCGCACACCCGCCGGCAGCGGATCCGCCGGCCGGCCTCGTCGTCGGACCGCCGCGGGGCCGGCAGGTCCCACCGGGGGCGGAGGCCGAGGAGCCGGCGGATCCATCCCCGTGGGCCACCGTCTTCCGGCCGGTGCGCGCCGCGCCCTCCGTCCGGCACGTCGACGGTGCCCAGCAGCGCCGAGCCCAGCGCCGCGGCGATCTCCGGTTCGGTGCGCAGCCGGCGGTTCATCCGGGCGGCGGCGAGGTGGCCGATGACCGCGAGCAGGAAGAACAGCAGCGCTCCCGCGCCGATGAACTGCGTCCTCGTCGGCGGCGCCTCGCCGGTCGGCCGGGCCGCCGGCCCCATGACGACCATGCCGGCCTTGTTGGTCGCCGGGTTGGCCTCCTCCAGCTTCGTCATGGCCTCCTCCAGCGAGGTGCTGAGCTTCTCCAGCTCGGTCCGGGCCTGCACGCCCTCCACGGTCTGCCCCGGATCGGCCGCGTTGGCCAGGTCGGTGATGCGGCGGTTGGTCTCCTCGACCTGCTTGCGCAGCGCCTCGGCCTCCGTGGCCGCCGTGGAGTCGGTGGCGCCGCCCACGACCCGCGCGGCGAACCTGACGAACTGCGCGGCCACCTGGTCGGAGAGCTGCTGCGCACGCTTCGGGGTGTCGGCCGTACCCGAGATCTTGATGATGTTCCCGTCGGCGGCCGAGGCGGTCACCTGATCCCGCAGGTCGGCACCGCTGACGCCCCGCCAGCCGAGCGTGGCCGCCGCGCGGTGGACCACGGTCGAGCTGGTCGCTATGTCGACCTGGGTCAGCAGCTCGCGCTCTTCCCACTGCCCTGGCAGCAGGACCGACGCCGACGTCGTGTACCGCGGCGGAAACACCACCGAGGCGCCGTAGCCGACGAGCGCGCCCACGGCGGCGAGGACGGCGAGAAACCGCCAGCGCCGACGGAATATCCGTCCGATGGTGACCAGACGTATCGTGTCCTCGCTCAACTGCGCTGCCTCTTCCCTGTCCGTACCGGGTCGGCCGCCGACACCGGGGTGTGGTCCCGGCAGGCGGCGGTGTAGGCGGCGAGCAGCGACTCCTGCGAGTTCCGCCAGGAGAGCGGTCCGCTGACCCGCTCCTGGCCGATCTTGCCCATCCGGGCCCGCTGGTCCGGATCGTCGAGGAGCAGCGCGATGAGTCCGGCGAACTCGGCCTCGTCGTCGGCGGGCGCGTAGACGGCGGCCTCACCGGCGGAGACGCGCGCCTCCTTCAGGTCGAAGGAGACGATCGGGCGCCCCATCGCCATGTACTCGAGGACCTTGTTCATGGTCGACACGTCGTTGAGCGGATTGCGCGGGTCGGGGGACAGGCAGACGTCCGCGGTGGACAGGTAGCGCACCAGGTCGGCGTCCGGAATGCGCCCGGTGAACTGCACCTGCTCGGAGAGACCGAGCCGCCCGGCCAGCTCCACCATCGCGTCGAAGGCGTCGCCGGAGCCGACGAACACCGCGTGCCAGTCGGTCCGCCCGACGTCGTCGCGGAGCTTCGCGAGGGCCCGCAACGCGTAGTCGACGCCGTCCTGCGGGCCCATGACGCCGAGGTAGCACAGCAGATATGGCTTGCCGCGCTTCAACTCCGGCTCGGGCGGCACCGGTCGGAAGCGGTCGATCGCGGGCGCGCTGCGCACCACGAAGACGTCCTCCGGCCGGCGGCCGCCACGGCGCACCGCGACGTCCCGGTAGCTCTCGTTCGTGGCGAGGACGACGTCCGCGGCCCGGTAGGTCCGCCGTTCCAGTGCGCACACGGCGCGGTAGAGCAGGTCCTCGCCGCGGCCGAACCGGGAGAGGTACAGCTCGGGTACCAGGTCGTGCTGGTCGAAGACGAACCGTGCGCCGCGGCGCTTGAGCCACAGGGCCGGCAGGAACAGCAGGTCGGGCGGGTTGCACGCGTGCACCACGTCGACCGGGCCGACCCTGCGGGCCAGCCGGACCGTGTGCCACAGCGCCGCTCCGTACTCCTTCAGGTAGCCCGCCGGTCCTCCGGTGGCCGCGCGCAACGGGTAGCGGTGGATCCGCACCCCGTCGATCACCGCTTCCGGCTCGGTGTCGCGTTTGGTCCCCTGCGGGCATATGACGTGCACCGTCCAGCCCGCGTCGCGCAACGTCGTGCACTCCTGCCACACCCGCCGGTCGAACGGCACCGACAGGTTCTCCACCAGGATCAGCGCGCGCCGGTTCACCCCGTCGCGGCTGGTTGCGTCACCAAGCAAGGCCCATGTACCCCGGTTCGGTCCGGCGCGTCTCGGCGTCGGGAAGGCGGACGAGATCGACGATCACCGGTGCTTCGCCATGCGGCAGCGCCGACAGCACCGCCGTGTCCCTGGTCCCGACCAGGCACACCTCGGCGTGTTCGAGTACCTCGTCGACGGAGTCCGCGAGCAGTTGCGCGAGGTGCGGCAGCCGGGTCTCGATGTACTCGCGGTTCGCTCCGATCAGCCGGGAAAGGCTCACGTTGGCGTCGTAGATCCGCAGGTCGTACCCCTTGCCGAAAAGCCTCTCCGCCAGCTCGACCAGCGGGCTTTCGCGGAGGTCGTCGGTGCCGGGTTTGAAGGACAGCCCGAACAGGCCCACCCGGCGCTTGCCGGTGCGCTCGACGAGGTCCACCGCGCGCTGCAGATGGTCGGAGTTGGAGGTCAGCACATGGGCGAGGATGGGTACCGAGACGTCGGCCCGCTGTGCCGCGTGGACCAGGCTGCGCAGGTCCTTGGGCAGGCAGGAGCCGCCGAAGGCGAAGCCGGGGCGCAGGTAGGCGGGGCTGATGTTCAGCTTGCGGTCGGCCAGGAACACGTCCATCACCTGGTGCGAGTCCACCCCGAGCGCCTGGCACACCGCGCCCAGCTCGTTCGCGAAGCCGATCTTGAGCCCGTGGAACGCGTTGTCCGCGTACTTGATCGCCTCGGCCGTCGGGACCGGCACCCGGAACACCTCGCCGGGCAGGCCCTCGTACAGCGTCGCCACCGCGTCACCGCTGGCCGGGTCGAGCTCGCCGATGACGGTCTTGGGCGGGTCGAAGAAGTCCCGCACGCTCGTGCCCTCGCGCAGGAACTCCGGGTTGACCGCGACCCCGAAGTCCACCCCGGCCGTGCCACCGACGTTCTTCTCCAGGATCGGTACCAGCAGGTTCAGGCAGGTGCCCGGGAGCATGGTGCTGCGGAACACGATGGTCTGCCGCCCGCCCCGCTCGGCCAGCGCGGCGCCGATCTGCTCGGTGACCCGCTCCAAGTACGTGGTGCACAGGCTGCCGTTGGGCTCCGACGGCGTGCCGACGCATATCAGCGACACCTCGCTGCCCAGGATCGCCTCGCGGACGTCGCCGGTGGCGCGCAGGGCTCCGGTCCGCACGACCTCGGCGAGGAGTTCGCCGATGCGTTCCTCCACCACCGGGGCCTTGCCGTCGTTGACCAGGTCCACCTTCACCTGGTTCACGTCCACCCCGATGACCTCGTGGCCCATGCTGGCCAGGCACGCGGCTGATACGCAGCCCACGTAGCCGAGCCCGAAAACGCTGACTCTCATGACCCGTCCCTCCCCCCAGGCAGGCCCTGGTGGCCTGCGTTCCGCTCGTCGGCGGGACCGTCGGGTCGCAGCCCCCCGCGCATCAGTAGGCCCCCTGCCCGTGGAGCACCGCGCGCATCGTCTTCCACAAGATCACTGTGTCGAGGGCGAGCGACCAGTCCTCCACGTACCGCAGGTCGAGGCGGACCGCCTCCTCCCACGGCAGGTCGCTGCGTCCGCTGATCTGCCACAGGCCGGTGAGCCCTGGCTTGACCAGCAGGCGCCGCCGGATGTCCGGGTCGTACGCGGCGCACTCCTCCGGCAGCGGGGGCCGCGGGCCGACGAGCGACATCGCTCCGGTGAGTACGTTGAAAAGCTGCGGGAGTTCGTCGATCGAGTACCGGCGCAGCACTGCTCCGACCCGGGTCACCCGCGGATCCCGGCGGACCTTGAACAGCAGCCCCGCGCCTTCGTCGCGGTCGGCGAGCTCGGCACGCGCCCGGTGGGCCCCGACGACCATGGTGCGGAATTTGAGAATCGTGAACTCCCGGCCGTCCTTGCCGACCCTGCGCTGTCGGTAGAAGGCCCCGCCGCGGCTGTCCATCAGCACGAGCAGCGCGACACACACCATCAGCGGCGCGAACAGCATCAGCAGGACCGCCGCGCCCACCCGGTCGACGACCGCCTTGATCGCCCGGCGGCCCCCGGTGAAGGTCGGCAGGCTGACCCGCAGCAGCGGGATCCCGAGCACCGCGTCGACGTGCAGCCGGGGGCCCGCCACCTCCATCAGGACCGGGGCCACGACCATCTCGGCGTCGCTGCCCTCGAGGTTCCAGGCCAGCCGCTGGAGCCGGTCCGGCGTCCAGTACGGGTCCGGTGTGATCGCGACGACCCGGTAGCCGTCGTGGCGGACGTGCTTGGCGACGTCCGTCAGGCGGCCCACGACCGGCACTCCGTCCAGTTCGTCACCGTCGAGCCCGCGACCGTCCGTCGTGCACACCGCCTCCACCCGCCAGCCGATGTGCGGGAACTTGCGGGTCCGGGTGATCAGGTCGCGCACGGTGGCGGGGCTTCCGGCAGCGAGCACCTGTCTCAGGCACTGTCCTCTTTTGCGCTGTTTGTGCAGACCGAGGCGGAGCAGATACCGCGTGGTCATCGTGACGAGCGTGATCGCGGGAATCGCGACGAAGATCCAGAGCTTGATGTTGCGCGAGGTGAGAGCGATCCCGCCGAGCGCCAGTACGACGGTGGCCGCGAACAGTGAGCGTCCGAGCCGACGGAATTCCTCGGCGCCCTGGCCGAGCACGGCCGGAGCCCATGACCGGCCCACCGCGAGCGCTCCCACCACCAGCAGCTCGGTGCCGAAGGCGAGAATTCCCCACTTCTCGTGCCAGTTGGCCGCGTCCCGGGCCCCGAAGAACTCGCCGATACCCGCCACCACGAAGGCGGTGACCACGGTATCCCCGATGATCACGGTACGGCGGTACCGCTGCTCCCACTCGCTCGCCGGCTCGCTGATTGCCCCATTCGCCAGACGCCCGCGCGCCGGCGGAAAAGGGTCGACTAGTCCCCCCAGCCGCACAGAAACCCCCCGGTCTCAGTGTTTCGACGTGGTGCACTTGCACCATTTCTCCCCCGGGAGACCACGGTCCCCCGGAGGGCCCCCCGGCTCCCCGCGCCGCGCTGTTCCCCCTGCGGGCGGCCCCCGCCCCCGCGGACGGCATCCCGGCTACTTCGGCGCTACCTGAACAACCCGCCCTTGTCGCGGCGGACTCGCATGCCCTGCCGGGCTCGCGAGGTGTACGGGAACCCGCCGGAACCCCGGGTGCTCCCCGCACCCAAGACCCCTCCCGGGCCCCGAGAGTCGATCACCCCCACGTCTGGCAGCACAGAGGCGGCCGCTGGCCGTCCTTGTCGCCGGACCTATAGATCATCATTTGTCGCCCCGTGTCCCAGCATGCGAAGCACGATCAATCTAGACCATCCGGGAGCGTCTGGAGAGGGGGATGTGTGGAATTTGTGCTCAGCCTCTGGAGCCCGTTCCACGGGCAGGCGACCGCCCACGGATGCCCCGGCGAGGCGGGCCGCGCCGTGTGACCTGTGACGACGTCAGCTCTCCGGGCGGCCGGCACCGGCAATCCGAGGCATCTTCCGGCGCTTCAACTGGGCTGCATTCAGGGCCGGTTCGGCGGATTCCCGTCGGTGGGAACGGGGTGCGGCGGTTACGGAAGCGACCGGTCGACGGCACGCGGGAACGGCTCTGCGCCGCGCTGCCCGCGCGAGCGGAAACCGACGGCGAGCCCGACCGGACCGTCACGGTCGCCGTCGCCGTCGCCGTCAGGAGAGCGCGATGCCCCTCGCCCAGGACCTGCTCACCGACAGGCAGCTCGACGGTACGTCCCCCGGTCGCCCGTGCCTTCCTGTCGCCCGGCGGCGCGGCCGGTCGCCGGCGCGGCCCGCGTCGCACCGGGTTCCGCGACAGCCCCAGATGACCAGCGCGCTCATCGGCGCGAGCCCCACGGGGCGGCCTGGGCCACAGCCCCGAGGCGCCGGGCTTCCCGGGGCGGTCACGAAAGCATCCCGGCCGCCCGGGCGAGGGGGCGGCCTGCCGCGGTGCGGATCAGCCGTCCGCCGGGGCGGGTGATCGGTTCGACGCCCGTGTCGCGCGGTCCGGAATCCCTGGGGCCGACGCGACCACGGCCGACGCACCGAAGCGACGTCGTCGGGCAATTCACTGCTGAGAACGTGGTCGTTGGTCTCCTCGGCGATCTCCGTGGCCTGCGCGAACCGGCGCAGCGCCGCGGCGGTCGTGCCGCGGGCGGCCTCCACGCGGCCGTCCCTGCGGTGCCCGGGCCTCGCCCCGGCGGTCGTGCAGTTCCCGGGTCAGTTCCAGGCCTCGGGCGACGCGGCGAAAGGGCTGGTGGCAGCGCCCGCCGGTCAGGTTCGAACCGGGCTGCCCTCGTACGCGGCCCGCAGTACGGTCAGTGCGTCGTCGGTCGTGACCGGGCGTGGGTTGGCGTACGGCTGGCCTGCGATCTGGGCGGCCGCGGCCGCCAGGTCTGATTGCTTCAGGCCCAGTTCGGCGAGGGAGCGGGGTGCGCCCAGGCGGCCCGCCAGTTCCTGGAGGGCGGCCGGGGCGTCGTCCGCGTCCAGGGCCCGGGCCACGGCGGCGGCCGCCTCCGGGGCGGCGGGCGCGTTGAAGGCGAGTGCGTACGGCAGGACGACCGTGTGGGTCTCGGCGTGCGGGAGACCGAAGGTGCCGCCGAGGACATGGCACAGCTTGTGGTGCAGGCCCATGGTGGTGGCGCCGAGGCAGGCCCCGCACAGCCAGGCGCCGTACAGGGCGCGGGAGCGGGCCGGTACGGCCTCCGGGGCGACGGCGATCTCCGGCAGCGCGCCCGCCAGCGCCCGCACGCCCTCCTCGGCCATCAGCGCGACCAGCGGCGAGCCGTCGGGGGCGTACAGCGCCTCGACGGCGTGGGCGAGGGCGTTGATCCCGCTGGTCACCGAGAGCGGGACGGGCAGGGAGAGGGTGAGCTCGGGGTCGTAGACGACGCTGCGCGGCAGGACGACGGGGTCGCGGCCGGTGCGTTTGACGCCGTGCTCGGTCAGGCCCCACACCGGGGTCATCTCGGAGCCGGCGTAGGTCGAGGGCACGGCGATCAGCGGGAGGCCGGTGCGCAGGGCGATGGCCTTGCCGAGGCCGATGGCCGAGCCGCCGCCGACGGCCACACAGCCGTCGGCGCCCGCGGCCCGGGCCGCCTGGACGCCCCGGTCGGCGACTTCCACGGGGACGTGCATCCGGGCCCCGGTGTGCAGGCCCGCGCAGGCCGGGCCGAGCGAGTCGGCGACCGCCCGCGCGGTGTCCGCGCCCCGCTCGCCGCTGACCACCAGCAGCCGCCGCAGCCCGAGGTGCCGGGCCTCCTCGGGAGGTGCGGTGAGCGCGGCGCCGGGCCGGAAGACCACCCGGGCGGGCCTGGTCTCGTACACGAAGTCGAAGGGGTTCACGAGCGCTCCAGGACCAGGTCGAAGCGGGCGTGCCGGAACGGGTTCGGCACGCCGTACTCCCCGGCCGCGGCCGGGTCGTCGGTCGGGGTCAAGTCGTTGGCCGGGCTCTCCTTGACCGCGGGCACCGTGTCGGAGTCAAGGTGGGCGCCGCCGGGGCGGCAGGGGTGCTGTCCGGTGCCCTTCGGCAGGGCGCCCACCGAGCCGTCGGAGAGCAGGATGAACTCCTGCCCGGTGTCCGTGCGGGTCTGCCCGGTCCGAGTGGGGAAGGCGATCGCCGCCTCCCACTCGCGCCGGTTCAGCCGGGTCTCGCGTGTGAAGGCGTGCGGATGACGGATCAGCGCGGTGGGCGGCTCGCGCCGCCGGGGACCGCCGGTGGCCCGCGGGCTGTCGGCGGCCTCTGCGGTGACTGCGTCCTCGGTGGTCATGCCGGCTCCTCGCGCGCAGGAACAGTGCCCTTGGATGATCGTAAACCCGTTCACCGTTCAATGAATCGCGGCCACGCACCGCGGCCACGCACCGCGGCCACGCACCGCGGCCGCACCCCGCAGCCGCACCCCGCGGCGACACACCAGGTCCGCGCACCGCGGCTACTTGATGAGTGCGTTGGCCACGACCACGACCACCCCCAGCAGCGCGTCGACGATGCCGATCAGTACGGCGGCCGGCCAACTCCGCCGCGACCAGCGGGCGGTGAAGAGGCCGAGGCCGAACAGGATCACCATGTTCAGAATGAAGGCCGGGTACTCGACGCCCTTGGGCGGCCACCAGCCCCAGCCGGCGCCCGCGAGCAGGAAGACCGTGGGCAGGACGGCCGTGACCAGCGGCCACTCGTCGGCCAGGGTGTGCAGCGCGTCCCAACGCCGGTGCGGGGCCCGCTCGGCGATGTAGTGGGCGTAGCCGTGCGCCAGGGCGGAGGCGCAGGCGGTGACCAGGAGCCAGAGGGCGTCGTAGCGGCGGCTGGCTCGGGAGGTGTGCCCGTACCGGCTGAGCGCGGCCACCATCGAGCAGGCCAGCACGGCACCGTAGACCCCGCCGAACAGAATGGCCTCGCGGGTGTCGTGCGCGCGCGGCTGCGCCCCGGCCGTCGTCGAGTCAGCCATGTCCTCCATGATCACCCGGGCCTGGCCCGGCCGCCACCGGGCACGGCCCGACGAAGTGTCCTCCCGGCCGGCCGGATGTCCCACACCCTGTCCACGGCCGGGACACCGGCCGGCTCGCTAGGGTCGCCGCATGACGACGCACAGCTTCGCCCTGCACATCCCCGACGCCGAGCTCGAACCCGACCCGCTCGATCCGGCGCAGGTCGTCTCCGGCACGCCCGAGGTCACCGGGAAGGTGGTCTGGGAGTCGGCCGACGGGAAGCAGCTGCGCGGGATCTGGCAGATCACCCCGGGCGTGGTCACCGACACCGAGGCCGACGAGCTGTTCGTGGTGGTCAGCGGCTCGGCGACGATCGAGGTCGAGGGCGGCCCGACGTTCACCGTGGGCCCCGGGGACATGGCCGTACTGCGCGCGGGCGACCGTACGACCTGGACGGTGCACGAGACGCTGCGCAAGGCGTACGCGATCAGTCTGTGAGTGCCCGGCGAGGCGTGGGCACGCTCAGCGGGTCGGGGGCGCGGGCATGTTGTACGGCGTGACCACCTGGATCGCCGACGGCAGGGTCGGGCCCGCCGGGGGCAGCGCGCCCTGGGCCCGCATCACCAGGTGGCAGGCCTCGCGCATGTCCTGGCGCAGATCGTGGTGGAGGACGGCGGACAGGCGGTGCTCGCGCAGCAGCCGGGTGTTGTCGTGGTCGAGGTCGTGGGCGATGAACACGGCGCATGTCCGGCCGAGGTCGGCGAAGGCGCGCAGGGTCGCGATGTTGCCGCCGCCGATGGAGTAGACGGCGCGGATCTCCGGGTCCCGTTCCAGGGCGGCGCGGACCAGGTCGTACTGGGTGGCGTCCAGTCCCTGCCCCTCGGCGATCTCCACCAGGGTGCGCTCGGGATACCTGGCCCGCATGGCGCTGCGGAAGCCCATCTCGCGCTCCTCCTCGTTGCGGAAGAACCCGCTGCTGAGGCTCGTGAGGACATTGCCGGGCCGGTCGCCGAGCCACTGGCCCATCAGGTAGGCGGCGGTGGCGCCGGCGGCCCGGTTGTCGCTGCCGACGTAGGCCAGCCGGCCGCTGGCGGGCAGGTCGGTGACGAGGGTGACGACCGGGATGTCCGCCGACCTGAGGCGCCCGACGGCGGCGGTGACCTCGGGGACGTCCGGCGCCTTCAGGATCACGCCCTGCGAGCCGCGGCGGGCTATCCGGTCCAGGGTCCGCACCAGCTCCTCCACCGGCCCGGTCTCCCGGAAGTGGAACCGGGAGCGCACCACCGCGGGGTGCAGTGCCGGCAGCTCGGCCTCCAGCGCGCCGCGCACCGCCGTGGTGAACCGCTCGGGCGCCTGCATCACGATGTCGACCATGAAGGTACGGCCCACCAGCCGGACCTGGGTGCGCTGCCGGTCCAGATCGGCGATGGCCCGCTCCACCTCGCGGGCGGTGCTCTCCCGGACGCCGCCCCTGCCGTTCAGCACCCGGTCCACGGTGGCCTCGCTGAGCCCTGCCTGACGGGCGATCTCACGGATGGGGAAGGGGTGGCCCACGGGCTGCCTCCTTGAGGGGTTTTTGATGGGTCTCTGCTGGTTGTTCGAGGGGTTTGTGCTGACAAGAATGGCAGAGCCCCGCCGTGGCCGTGACCACGGCCGTGACCGAAAGCAGGACACCGATGTCCCTCGCCGCCGAACAGGGCCGCGCCTGGCTCTCGCAGCAGGACTGCGACCTCGACACCTTCCGTGCCCTGGTCGAGCGGACCACGGACCCGGCCGGCTACCCCTACGCCTCGGCCGTCGAGGACAACGTCCTCGTCTACGACAGTGCGCGGCTGCGCGCCGCGGACGCGGCCCACGGCGTGCGGACCGAACTCGTCCGGGCCCTGGCCGACGGTCCCGGCGTCGTCGTCTTCAAGGGCGCCTTCCCCGACCCGCAGGTGATCGACCGGGCCACCGCGGTGTTCGAGGCGCTCATCTCGGAGCAGCACGAGTCCGGTGCGGGAGCCGGCGACCACTTCGCGGCGCCCGGCGCCAACGAGCGGGTGTGGAACGCCCTGGAGAAGGCGGCCCTGTACGACCCGGAGGTGTTCGCCGACTACTACGCCAACGACATCGTGGCCCTGGTCTCGCGGGCCTGGCTGGGCCCCGGCTACCAGGTCACCTCGCAGATCAACGTGGTCAATCCGGGCGGCGCGGCGCAGACCGCGCACCGCGACTACCACCTCGGTTTCCTCTCCGACGAGCAGGCCGAGGCCTACCCGGCCCATGTGCACCGGCTCTCCCCGGTGCTCACCCTCCAGGGCGCGGTCGCGCACTGCGACATGCCGGTGGAGTCGGGGCCGACGATGTACCTGCCGTACTCGCAGACCTACGAGCCCGGGTATCTGGCCTGGCGGCGGCCGGAGTTCCAGGAGTACTTCAAGGCCCGTCATGTGCAGCTGCCCCTCGCCAAGGGCGACGCGGTGTTCTTCAACCCGGCGGTGTTCCACGCGGCCGGCACCAACCGGACCCTCGACGTGCGCCGGATGGCCAACCTGCTCCAGGTGTCCTCGGCGTTCGGGCGGGCCATGGAGTCCGTGGACCGGGAGGCGGTGACCAACGCGGTCTACCCGGTGCTGCGCCGGCGGCGGTCGGAGGGGGCGGGCGAGGCGTGGCTGGAGCACGTCATCGCCGCGAGCGCCGAAGGCTACCCGTTCCCCACCAACCTCGACAGCGATCCGCCGGTCGACGGCATGGCGCCGCCCTCGCAGGCGGATCTCGTGCGGCGGGCGCTGCACGAGGGGTGGGCGCCGCGGGTCCTGCGGGACGGGCTGCGGGGGGCCGCGGCGCGGCGGGAGAGCTGACGGACCGTAAGTCGTCCGCGGCTTCGTCCTGGCTGCTCACGCAGTTCCTCGCGCCCCTTCGGGGCGCGTTACACATCAAGGAGTTACACCCATGCGTATCGGAATCCTCGGCCTCGGCCGCATCGGCGCCTTTCACGCCGAGACTCTCTCCGGGCTCGATGTCGTCGAGTCGCTCGTCTTCACCGATCCGTTCGCGGACGCGGCCAAGGCCGCCGCCGAGAAGTTCGGTGCCGAGGTCGTGGACTCGCCCCAGGCGCTGCTGGCCGCCGGCGTGGACGGCATCGTGGTGGCCGCCGCCACCGACGCCCACCCGGGGCTGATCCTGGCCGGTGTCGAGGCCGGTGTCCCGGTCTTCTGCGAGAAGCCGGTCGCCAGGACGATGGCCGAGGGCGTCGAGGTCCTCAAGGCCGTGCAGGGCAGCGGCGTGCCGATCCAGATCGGCTACAACCGCCGCTTCGACGCGGGCTTCGTCGCCGCCCGGGCCGCCGTCCGGTCGGGCGAGCTGGGCAAGCTGCACACGGTGCGCTCCACCACGCTGGACCCGGCCCCGCCGCCGGCCGCGTACATCGCCGCGTCCGGCGGGATCTTCCGGGACTGTTCCGTGCACGACTTCGACATCATCCGCTGGGTGACCGGCCGCGAGGTCACCGAGGTGTACGCGGTCGGCGGCAACCGGGGTGCCGACTACATCCGGGAGGCCGGCGACGCCGACACCACCGGCGCGATCCTCACCCTGGACGACGGCACCCTCGCGGTGGTCTCCAACTCCCGGCACAACGCCCGGGGTTACGACGTCCGGATGGAGCTGCACGGCTTCGCGGACTCCATCGCCGTCGGCCTGGAGGACAAGCTTCCGCTGCGCTCGGTCGAGCCCGGTGTGACCTTCCCGGCGGGCACCCCGCACGACTTCTTCATGGACCGGTTCACGGCGGCCTACCGCGCCGAACTCACCGCGTTCACCGAGGTCGTGGCCGGTACCCGGCCCTCCCCCTGCACGATCGAGGACGCCCTGGAGGCCGGCTGGATCGCCGATGCCTGCACCCTGTCTCTGCATGAGCACCGTCCGGTGACGATCGCAGAGGTGCGCGGAGCCTGACACCGCGCACGGCGGCGGGGCGGGTCACAGGGGCCGGGCACGCGGTCCCCGGCCCGCCCCGTCGTCAGGTCCGCGGGACGCCTCTTCGTCAGATCCACGGGACACCCCGCCGTCAGATCCACGGGACCGCTGCCTCGCCACCAGCGGGCCCATGGGGCTGACGGAAGTGGCGCGGATGCCGCCGGACGGTTCCGGCGGGCGACGGCGGCACGCCGCCACGCGCCGGCTGCCGGACTTCGCCGTACGCCTCCGCGGCACGCTTCCGGGACCCCGTGCCACTGAGATCACCCCGGCGCCGGGCCGGCGCGACCGGCGCGGCACCGAGAAGGCGACGCGGCAAACAACCCGGCAGCCGCAGTCGGCCCGGCAGACAGCGCCGGCCCGGCGGACAGTGCCGGAGTGCGCTTAAAGCCTGCACGCGCACGGTGCGGGCCGCGTCCCGGTGGCGGCTCAGAGGCCGTAACGCACCGCGAACTCGTCCGGGTCGTAGGCGTCCCGGTCCGGGTCGTGCTGGATCGCCGGCCTGGTCTCCACCATGTCCTCGGGGCGTATCCGCTCGGGCAGCGCGCCGAAGCGCTCCTTGCGCGTCACCGCCTCGGCCGTGGTCTCCTCGTGGCTCATGCTCGTCCTCCCCGTCCAGCGGGCCCGCACCCCGTCACCCGCTGAACGCGCGCGCCCCGGCGGGTGTTCCCGAACCCGCCGGGGCGCGCGGGGACCGCGCGGAACTCTCCGCGCGGTCCCCGGGAAGCGGCTGTCAGGCGCCGCAGGACCGCAGGAACTTCCGGGTGCGCACCGCGATGGGCAGCGGCTTGTCCGGCTCGCAGGGGTACATGTCCTGCTCGACGATCGCGAACAGGTCCACGCCCAGCCTCTGCGCCGCCGCCAGCACCGGTGCCAGCTCCGGTACGCCCGCCGGCGGTTCGCACATCACGCCCTGGGCCACGGCCGGTCCGAACGGGGTGCCCTTGGCCTGGACGTCGGCCAGGATCGCCGGGTCGACCTGCTTGAGGTGGAGGTAGCCGATCCGCTCGCCGTAGGCCTCGATCAGCTTGACGCTGTCGCCGCCGCAGTAGGCGTAGTGACCGGTGTCCAGGCAGAGGTTGACCAGGTCCGTGTCGGTCGAGTCGAGGAAGCGCTCGACGTGCTCCTCGGTGTCGATGTGGGTGTCGGCGTGCGGGTGGACGACGATGTCCAGTCCGTACGTCTCCTTCACCTCGTGGCCGAGCCGTTCCATGCCCTTGGTGAGGTGGGCCCACTGCTCGCCGGTCAGCTCCGGCGGCTCCAGGATCTCGGCGGTCTTGTCGTCCCGCCAGAAGGAGGGGATGACCACCAGGTGCCGCGCGCCCATCGCCTGGGTGAGCGCGGCGACCTGGCTGACGTGCGCCCAGGTCGACTCCCATACGGCGGGGCCGCGGTGCAGGCCCGTGAAGACCGTGCCCGCCGAGACCTTCAGGTCCCGCTCGGCGATCTCGTCGGTGAGGCGGGCCGGGTCGGTGGGGAGGTAGCCGTAGGGGCCGAGTTCGATCCAGGAGTAGCCGGCCTCGGCGACCTCGTCGAGGAAGCGTTCCCAGGGGACCTGCCGGGGGTCGTCCGGGAACCAGACGCCCCAGGAGTCGGGGGCCGAGCCCACCCGGATGCGGTCGAGGGCGTTGGTCATGGGTGTCAGGACTTCCCTTCCGGGCCGGTCGCGACGGGTGCGGTGAGGTCTTCCTCCTCGGGAAGCTCCTCGGTGTCGACACCACGGACCTGGGACAGCTCGTGCTTGAGGGCCGCGAGTTCGGCGCCGCCGGCCATGTGGTTGGTGAGTTCCTCCAGGGTGATGTCGCTGCGTTCGGCGGAGAGCTCGAGGGTGCCGAGGCGCAGGACGCTGAAGTGGTCGCCGACCATGTACGCGTGGTGGGGGTTGTGGGTGATGAAGATGACGCCGAGGCCGCGTTCGCGGGCGGCGGCGATGTACTTCAGGACCACTCCGGACTGCTTGACGCCGAGGGCGGCCGTCGGCTCGTCCAGGATGAGCACGCGGGCGCCGAAGTAGACGGCGCGGGCGATGGCCACGCACTGGCGCTGGCCGCCGGAGAGGGTGCCGATGGGCTGGTCCAGGTCGTCCAGGACGATGCCCATGTTGCGCAGTTCGCGGTCGGCGGTCTCCTTCATCTTCGCGATGTCGAGCCGGCGCACGGGCCAGGGACCCTTGGTCATCTCGGAGCCGAGGAAGAAGTTCCGCCACACCGGCATCAGCGGGACCGTCGCCAGGTCCTGGTAGACGGTCGCGATGCCCTTGTCCAACGCCTCGCGCGGAGTGCTGAAGCGCACCGGGGCGCCGTCGACGAGGAAGTCGCCCTCGGTGTGCTGGTGCAGCCCCGAGATGATCTTGATGAGGGTGGACTTGCCGGCGCCGTTGTCGCCGAGGACGCAGGTCACCTGGTTGGGGAAGACCTTGAGGTCGACCCCGTGCAGGGCGCGGATGTTGCCGTACGACTTGCCCGTGCCGCGCAGTTCGACGATCGGGGCGCCGTCGGTGGACGCGTCGTCCTGGAGGATGGCGCCGTGGGTTCCGGTTCCGTTGTCTGTCATCGGGTCACCTCCTGGTCGCGGTCCGCTGGACCCACAGGTTGATCATCACGGCGCCGAGGAGCATGACGCCGAGGAAGGCCTTGAACCAGTCGGGGTTCCAGCCCGCGTAGACGATGCCCTGCTGGACCATGCCGAACATGAAGGCGCCGAAGACCGGGCCGATCGCGCTGCCGGCGCCACCGGTCAGGAGGCAGCCGCCGATGACCGCGGCGGAGATGTAGATCAACTCCTGGCCCACACCCTCGCCGGACTGCACGGTGTTGAAGGAGAACAGCTGGTGCATGCCGACGAACCAGGCGCCGAAGCCGACCAGCATGAACAGCGAGATCTTGGTGAAGTTGACCGGGACACCGACCGCGCGGGCGCTGTCCTTGTTGCCGCCGACCGCGAAGGTCCAGTTGCCGTACCTGGTGCGCAGCAGCACCCAGGTGGCGATGGCGGCGAAGAACAGCCACCAGAAGATGGTGATCTTGACCTGGACGCCCCCGATGTCGAAGGAGGAGGCGAAGACGGCCTTGGCCTGGTCGAAGCCGTCCATGTTGCTGATGTCGTCGGTGGCGACGTTGCCGGTGACCAGCTTGGTCACGGCGAGGTTCACACCCTGGAGGATCAGGAAGCTGCCCAGGGTGATGAGGAAGCTCGGCAGTCCGGTCTTGACCACCAGCCAGCCGTTGAGGAATCCGATGGCCAGCGACACGATGAGCGCGACGATCACGCCCGCCCACACGTTGAGGGTCAGCTGGTAGCTGAGCATGGCCGCGGTGAGCGCCGAGGTGATGACCGCGACACCGGCGGAGAGGTCGAACTCCCCGCCGATCATCAGCAGCGCGACCGGCAGCGCCATGATGCCGATGGTCGACGACTGGTAGAGGATGTTCGCCATCGAGCCGGCCTCGCGCACCGGCGGCGCGGCGACCAGGAAGAAGACGTAGACCGCGACGGCGCCGAGGAAGACGCCGACGTCCGGACGGGCCAGGATCCGCAGCGCCAGGGGGCGCTGTGCGGTCCGGCCGTCCTTCTCCTTCGGGCCAGGGGCCGGCGGTGTCGCCACCGCCGGCTGTGCCTGCTGACTCATACCGATCACCGGGTGCCCTTCGCGGCGAACGCGGCGACCTTGTCGACGTTGGACTTGTCGACGAAGGCCGGGCCGGTCAGGACCGGCTGCTCGCCTCCGCCCATGTAGTTGCCGTTGTTCTTGTAGAGCCACAGCGAGTCGATCGCCAGGTAGCCCTGGAGGTAGGGCTGCTGGTCCACGGCGAACTCGATGGTCCCCTTGCCGATCGCGGTGGTCAGGTCCTTGTTGAGGTCGAAGGTGGCGACCTTCGCCTTGCTGCCCGCGTCGGACACCGACTGGACGGCGATCAGCGCGATCGGGGCGCCGAGGGTGACCACGTGGTCGATGGCCTTGTCCTGCGTGAGCTTGGCGGTGATCGTCGACTTGACCGCGGTCGGGGACGTGCCGTCGACGTACAGGGTCTCCGTCGTCCCCGAGAACGTCTTCTTCACTCCGTCGCAGCGCTGGGTGAGGCCGACGTTGCCCTGCTCCTGGATGACACAGACGACCTTCTTCGCGCCCTCGGAGTTCAGCCGGTTGCCGAGCGCCTCGCCCGCCACCGTCTCGTCCTGGCCGAAGAACTCCAGCAGACCGAGCTTCTTCCAGTCGCTCAGACCGGAGTTGAGGCCGACGATCGGGATCTTCGCGGCGTTGGCCTTGCCGACGACGTCCTTCATGGCGTCCGGCTTGGCGAGGGTGACGGCGATCCCGTCGACCTTCTGGTCGATGGCGTTCTGCACCAGGTTGGCCTGGTTGCCCGCGTTCGGGTCGGCGGAGTAGACGAGCTTGATGTTGTCCTTGTCCGCGGCGGCCTGGGCGCCCTTGCGGACGATGTCCCAGAAGGTGTCGCCCGGCGACTGGTGGGTGACCAGCGCGACCGTCATGCGGGGGGTGGACGCCTTGCCCGCCGAGGCTGCAGTTCCTCCCTCTTCGGACTTCTTTCCCCCGGAGCTGCTGGAGCAGCCGGCGAGGGTCAGGGCTGCCGCCGCGGCAACGGCCACGATCGGGGCCAGCCGGCGCGAACGGGAGTGGGAAGAACGGTCCATCTTTCCTGCACCTCACTGTGCTGCGGGCGAAAGGAACGGATCGGGACGATCCGTCGACCCGAACCGACAAGGTGGTCCGGGTCACTGCTGTGCGTTGGGACGGGATACAAGTCCCTGTGCGGCCCGCTGTCAATACTTTGTTAAGACATCATTTCACGCACAGGTCCGAATGTAAGTACAAACCATTGACAGCACGACCTGCCCCGATCTACACCTGAGGGGCATCCGCCCACGTCCTACCCGCTCCCACCGGACGTACCCCTGGCCCCGCCCGTCGACGCCCGCCCGTCCCTCCACACCGGCACCGTCCCGTCCGAATGAGGTCTCCCATGAGCCAGCCGACCATCCGCCTGACCGTCGCCCAGGCGCTGGTGCGGTTCCTGTCCGCCCAGTACACCGAGCGTGACGGCGTCCGGCACCGGCTGATCGCCGGCACCTGGGGCATCTTCGGCCACGGCAACGTGGCGGGGATCGGCCAGGCGCTCCTCGAGTACGGCGACGTCATGCCGTACCACCAGGGCCGCAACGAGCAGGCGATGGTGCACGCGGCGGTCGGCCACGCCCGCCAGCTGGACCGGCTCTCGGCGCAGGCGGTGACCACGTCCATCGGCCCGGGCGCCACCAACCTGGTGACCGGCGCCGCCCTCGCCACCATCAACCGGCTGCCCGTCCTGCTGCTCCCCGGCGACTACTTCGCGAGCCACGCGCCCGACCCGCTGCTCCAGCAGCTGGAGCACCCGACCGAGTTCGACGTGTCGGTGAACGACACCCTGCGGCCGGTCTCCCGCTACTTCGACCGGATCACCCGCCCCGCGGCGCTGATCCCCTCCGCGCTGAACGCCATGCGGGTGCTCGCCGACCCGGCCGAGACCGGCGCGGTCACCCTCGCCCTCCCCCAGGACGTCCAGGCGGAGGCGTACGACTGGCCCGAGGAGTTCTTCGCCGAGCGCGTCTGGCGGGTTCGGCGGCCGGCCCCCGACCCGGCCGAGCTGACGGACGCGGTACGGGCCGTGAGGGCCGCACAGCGGCCGTTGATCGTGGCGGGCGGCGGAGTCCACCACAGCCGCGCGGAAGACGCCCTGAGGGCCCTTGTGGACGCCACGGGCATCCCTGTCGCCTCGACCCAGGCGGGCAAGGGCTCGCTGCGCCATGACCACCCGGCCGACCTGGGCGGGATCGGGCACACCGGGACCGCCGTCGCCGACGACCTGGCCCGCACCGCCGACCTGGTGATCGGCGTCGGCACCCGGTACACGGACTTCACCACGGCCTCCGGCACCCTCTTCCAGAACCCGGACGTCCGCTTCCTGAACCTGAACATCACCGGGTTCGACGCCCACAAGCTGGCCGCGCGGACGGTCGTCTGCGACGCGCGGGCCGGGCTCACGGCCCTCGCCGAGGCTCTGTCCGGGCACCGGGTGGCCCCGGCCTACGAGGCCGAGTACCGGGCGGGCAAGGAGCGCTGGGACGCCGTCGTCGAGGCGGCCTACCGCGCGGACGACGAGGACGCCGCCCCCACGCAGACCCAGGTGCTCGGCGCCCTTGACGCGGTCGTCGGCGATGACGACGTTGTCATCAACGCGGCCGGCTCGCTCCCGGGCGACCTGCACAAGCTGTGGCGGGCCCGCTCGCCGCGCCAGTACCACCTGGAGTACGGCTACTCCTGCATGGGCTACGAGATCCCGGCCGGCATCGGCGTGCAGCAGGCGGCGCCGGACACGGTGGTCTGGTCGCTGGTCGGCGACGGCACCTACCTGATGATGCCGACCGAGATCGTCACCGCCGTCCAGGAGGGCCTGCCCGTCAACCTGGTGCTCATCCAGAACCACGGGTACGCCTCCATCGGCGGCCTCTCGGAGGCGGTGGGCGGCGAGCGGTTCGGCACCGCCTACCGCTTCCGCTCCGCCGACGGCACCTTCGGCGGCGCCCCGCTGCCGGTGGACCTCGCCGCCAACGCGGCCAGCCTCGGCATGGAGGTGCTGCGCGCCAAGACCGTGCGGGAACTGCGGGCGGCGCTCACCGCGGCCCGCGCGAGCGACCGGCCGACGTGTGTGTACGTGGAGACGGACCCGGCGCCGACCGCGCCCGGGGCCGAGGCCTGGTGGGACGTGCCGGTCGCCGAGACCGCCGCCCGCGAGGCCGCCGTACAGGCCCGTGCGGAGTACGACCGGCAGGTCGCCGACCGCCGCCGGCATCTGTGATCCCCCCGCCCCACGGAAGGAGGTGTCCCGGTGGCCCGTACCGGTGATTCCGCCCGCACCGCGACCGCCTCGGCACTCGACGCCCTGGACTTCGCCCTGGACCGCGGCAGCCCGGTTCCGCTCTACTACCAGCTCGCCCGGCAGCTGGAGGAGGCCATAGAGCACGGTGTCCTCGCCCCGGGCAACCTCCTGGGCAACGAGATCGACCTGTCGGTGCGGCTCGGCCTGTCCCGGCCCACGGTCCGCCAGGCCATCCAGTCGCTCGTCGACAAGGGCCTCCTCGTCCGCCGCCGGGGCGTGGGCACCCAGGTGGTGCACAGCCAGGTCAAGCGGCCGCTGGAGCTGAGCAGTCTCTACGACGACCTGGAGTCGGCCGGGCAGGGCCCGACCACCCGGGTGCTGCGCAACGAGCGGATCCCGGCGACCGCCGAGGTGGCCGCCGCGCTCGGGATCGCGGAGGGCGCGGAGGTGGTCGTCCTGGAGCGGCTGCGCTGCACGCACGGCCAGCCGGTGGCGTTCCTGTGCAACTACCTGCCCGCGGCACTGCTGGAACTCGACACCGAGCGCCTGGAGTCGACCGGCCTGTACCGGATGCTGCGCACGGCCGGCATCACCCTGCACAGCGCCCGGCAGACGGTGGGCGCCCGCAGCGCCACCGCCGAGGAGGCGGGCCGGCTCGACGAGCAGGAGGGCGCCGCCCTGCTCACCATGCAGCGCACGGCCTACGACGACACCGGGCGGCCGGTGGAGTACGGCAGCCACGTCTACCGGGCGTCCCGGTACGCGTTCGACTTCCAGCTGCTCGTACGGCCGTAGCGCATGCCGTGCCGGGCCGGCCGCAACGGGTTTGACCGCTGGTCGCGGCTCCCGAAACCAACACGCCCGCACACGAGCCCCCACAGAGTTTGTCCGGTGGGGGCTCTGTCGTACCGGTTTGTTCAACAAACCGGCAGGCAACCATGTCGATTACGTTTCGGGCAAGAGACGGGCGAGAGAGACGCAGGCTATTGACGCATGAGCGGACAAGCGGCTGTTATTGCGCCCACGATGTTCGGCCGAGTTGGTTTCTGATCGGTTTCGGGACCTTTCGAAGATCAACTCTTCCCCTTGCCGAACCCTGTTACTCAGGAGCCGCCATGCGCATCTCCCCGTCCGGTCTTCACCTGCCGGGTCCGAGCCGTCGTAACGTTCTGCGCGGAGCCGGTTCGGCCGCCCTGCTCGCCGGCGCCGGCATACCCCTGCTGTCCGCCTGCGGCGGCAGCGGCAGCTCGTCGGACCCCAAGACCGTCAGTGTCGGCTCCAACGACTCGGACGCCGTGCCGAAGGCGGCGTACGCGGCCGTGTACGCGGACTTCAAGAAGCAGTCCGGCGTCACCGTCAAGGTGAACACGAAGGACCACAACACCTTCCAGGAGCAGATCAACTCCTACCTCCAGGGCACCCCGGACGACGTGTTCAAGTGGTTCGCCGGCTACCGCATGCAGTTCTTCGCGGCCAAGAACCTCGCCTCCCCGATCGACGACGTGTGGGAGAAGATCGGGGCCGACTTCCCCGATGCGATGAAGAAGCTCAGCAAGGGCGCGGACGGCAAGTACTACTTCGTGCCGATGACCACGTACCCCTGGGCGGTCTTCTACCGCAAGAGCGTCTTCCAGCAGCACGGCTACACGGTCCCCACCACCTGGGACCAGCTGGTCGCCCTGTGCAAGCAGATGAAGAAGGACGGCCTGGTCCCGATCGCCTTCGGTGACAAGGACGCCTGGCCGGCCATGGGCACCTTCGACCAGATCAACTTCCGCCTCAACGGTTACGACTTCCACGTCGAGCTGATGGCGGGCAAGGCCGCGTGGACCGACGCCAAGGTCAAGGCCGTCTTCGACCACTGGGCCGAGCTGCTCCCCTACCACCAGGACGGCTTCATGGGCCGCACCTGGCAGGACGCCGCCCAGACGCTGGTGTCGAAGAAGGCCGGCATGTACCTCCTGGGCACCTTCGTGGCCCAGCAGTTCACCAACAAGGCCGACCTGGACGACCTGGACTTCTTCGCCTTCCCGGAGATCAACTCCGCGTACGGCCAGGACACCGTGGAGGCGCCCACCGACGGCTTCATGGTCTCCAAGTCCCCGAAGAACCACGCCGGTGTCGTCAAGCTGCTCGAGTACCTGGGCAGCCCGGCGGCCGAGGAGCTCTACCTCAAGGGCGACCCGAGCGTGGTGGCCGCCTCCAGCAAGGCCTCCACCTCGGCCTACTCGGCGCTGCAGAAGAAGGCGTTCGACATGATCGGCAGCGCCAAGAGCCTCACCCAGTTCATGGACCGCGACTCCCGGCCCGACTTCACCTCCACGGTGATGCAGCCCGGTCTGCAGAAGTTCCTGCAGAACCCGAAGGGGATCGACAGCCTGCTCTCGTCCATCGAGCGCCAGAAGAAGACGATCTTCGCGTCCGAGTGAGCCTGCTGAAGTGACGACTGACACCACCACGAAGTCCCAGGAGGCGGCCGCCGTGCCGCCTCCTGGGCGCGCGTCCGAGAAGAAGCGGATCCAGCAGGGCCACCGGCGCCTGCTGACCCGCCGTGACCGGATCACGCTCGCCTTCATGGCGGGCGTGCCCACGGTCTTGCACGTACTCCTGGTCTGGGTGACCGCCCTGGCCTCGATCCTCCTCGCCTTCACCTCCTGGGACGGCATCGGCTTCGACTCCATCAAGTGGGTCGGGCTGGACAACTTCAAGCAGCTCTTCAGCGACAACCCGCAGTTCTGGCCGGCGGTCGAGCACAACGTCATCTGGTTCGTGGTGCTCATCCTGATCCCGACCCCGTTCGGCCTGTTCCTGGCCGTGCAGCTGGACAAGAAGATCAGGTTCAGCCGGGTCTACCAGACGGCGTTCTTCCTCCCGGTCGTCATCTCCCTGGCGTGCATCGGGTTCGTCTGGCAGCTGATCTACAACCCGGACACGGGCCTGATCAACAGCCTCATCGGTGCCAACAAGCCGGGCCACTACATCGACTGGATCGGTGATCCGAACCTCAACCTGTGGGCGGTCCTGGTCGCCGCGTCCTGGCGGCACACCGGCTACATGATGATCCTGTACCTGGCCGGCCTGAAGAGCGTGGACCCGTCGCTGCGGGAGGCCTCGGCCCTCGACGGCGCCAACGAGTGGCAGACGTTCAAGAACGTCATCTTCCCGACGCTGCGGCCGACCAACACCATCGTCCTGGTCGTGACCATCATCGAGGCGCTGCGCGCCTTCGACCTGGTCTTCGTCTTCAACAAGGGCGCCCAGGGCACCGAGTTGCTCTCCATCCTGGTGACCAACAACATCATCGGCGAGTCCAGCCGCATCGGTTACGGCTCGGCGATCGCGGTGGTGCTGCTGTTCATCTCCCTGATCGTGATCATCCCGTACCTGATCGCGACCTTCCGGAAGGAGCGGAGCGCATGAGCACCGTGAGCGCGCTGCCCGAGCAGCGCACCCCGATCCGCCCGGCCCGTGTCCTGCTGCACGTGTTCCTGGCCGGCACGGCCCTGGCGTGGCTCGCCCCGCTGCTGTGGGCGATCTTCTCGGCGCTGCGCCCGTACAGCGAGACCAGCAACCGCGGCTACGTGTCCTGGCCGCACACGCTGAACTTCGACAACTTCAAGAACGCGTTCGAGCAGTCGGACATGACCCACTACTTCATGAACACGCTGGTCATCGCGGTCCCGGCCGTGCTGCTCACGCTGTTCCTGTCGTCGATGGTCGCGTTCTACGTCAGCCGTTTCGACTTCCGGGTCAACCTCTTCCTGCTGCTGGTCTTCACGGCCGGCAACCTGCTGCCGCAGCAGGTCATCATCACCCCGCTGTACCGGATGTACCTGCTGACGAACCTGCCGGGCATCACCGCGAGCGGCAAGCTGTACGACTCGGCGCTCGGCCTGGTGCTGATCCATGTGGCCTTCCAGTCCGGGTTCTGCGCGTTCGTGCTGGCGAACTACATGCGTTCGCTGCCGCACGAGCTGACCGAGGCCGCGCTGGTGGACGGCGCCTCGGTGTGGCGGCTGTACTGGCAGATCACCCTGCCGCTGTGCAAGCCGGCGATGGCGGCCCTGGCGACCCTGTTGTCGATCTGGATCTACAACGACTTCTTCTGGGCCCTGGTGCTGATCTCGACCGGTGAGAACATGCCGATCACCTCGGCGCTGAACAACCTCTCCGGGCAGTACTTCACCGACCCGAACCTGGTCGCCGCCGGTTCCCTGCTCACCGCGATCCCGACGCTGCTCGTGTACTTCGCGCTCCAGAAGCAGTTCGTCAGCGGTCTGACCCTGGGCTCCGCCAAGGGCTGATCCGGCCCCCTTTGAAAGAGAACCTCGTGCACAACCCGTTCACCCCGGTCGCTTCCGTGGCCGTGGACACACGCACCGCCCGTGTCCACGAGGAGGGCTGGCAGTCCTGGTCGCCCAGTGGCGCCTACGCCCTCGGCGCGGCCCCGTACCGCCCGACGAACGACAACTGGGCGACCGTGTGTCACCGCCCCGGCCGACGGGTGCCCGCCGGTGCCTTCCAGGGCGAGGGCCTGCTGGCGCTCGACCCGGGCGACGGCTCCCAGGTCCGGCTCTGGGCGGCGGCCGACCCGCTGCACGAGGTGCCGTCGATCCGGCTGACCGTCGCGGGCGGGGTCGCGGAGGTCGAGGCCGACGGCCCGGTCAAGGAGTGGACCGGCACGGGCATCCAGTCCGTGCTGGCCGACTGGGCCGGCGCCCTGGCCCTGCCGGCGCCCCGCCCGGCGCCGACGGTCTGGTGCTCCTGGTACGAGTACTTCACGGCCGTCACCGAGGACGACATCCACGAGAACCTGCGGGCGATGGACACCCTCGACCTGCCGATCGACGTGGTGCAGATCGACGACGGCTACCAGAGCGCGCTGGGCGACTGGCTGACCCTCTCCGGCCGCTTCCGCTCCCGGCGGGGCATCGCGGACGCCATCCGCGCCCGCGGCCGCCGGGCGGGCATCTGGACGGCGCCGTTCCTGGTCGACCCGGCGAGCGCGCTCGCCGAGACGTACCCGGACTGGCTGGTCCGCGACGCCGACGGCAACCCGCTGCACGCGGGCCGCAACTGGGGTCACGGCCTGTACGTCCTGGACACCACCCACCCGGCCGCCGCGGCCCACCTCACCGACGTCTTCACGACGCTGCGCGCCGAGGGCTACGACTACTTCAAGATCGACTTCCTCTACGCGGGCGCCATGGACGGCGTACGGCACTCCGGCGCGGACGCGCTCACGGCGTACCGGCAGGGCATCGGCCTGATCCGGGAGGCGATCGGCGCGGACTCCTACCTGCTGGGCTGCGGCGCGCCGATCCTGCCCTCCATCGGCCTGTTCGACGCGATGCGGGTCAGCCCGGACACGGCTCCGCACCGCCGGCCCGAGGCCGACGACTTCAGCCAACCCGGCCAGGCCGCGGCCGAGTTCACCGGCGCCGGGCGCCAGTGGCAGCACGGCCGCCTCTGGGTCAACGACCCGGACTGCCTGATGGCCCGCCCGGCCGTGGAGACCCGTGCGCAGTGGGCGGCGCACGTGGCGGCCGTCGGCGGCCTGGTCGCCTCCAGCGACCGGCTGCTCTCCCTCGACCAGTGGGGCGTGGAGACGACCCGCCGCCTTCTCACCGAAGCTACCGGAGTCACCCGATGAACGACCGCACCCTCTCCGTCCCCGGCATCGCCTACGGCGGCGACTACAACCCCGAGCAGTGGCCCGAGGAGGTGTGGGCCGAGGACGTCCGCCTGATGCGCGAGGCGGGCGTGAACATGGTCAGCGTCGGCATCTTCTCGTGGGCGCTGCTGGAGCCGTCCGAGGGCGTCCACGACTTCTCCCGGATGGACCGGATCCTCGACCTGCTGCACGAGAACGGCATCGCCGCCGACCTCGCCACTCCGACGGCCGCCCCGCCGGCCTGGTTCTTCCGCGCCCACCCCGAGGCGCTCCCGGTGGACCACGACGGCCGCACGCTGTCGTACGGCAGCCGCCAGACGTTCTGCCCGAGCAGCCCCGCCTACCGCGCGGCCGCGCTGCGCATCGCGGGCGCGATCGCCGACCGGTACGCGAGCCACCCGGCCGTCAGGATGTGGCACGTCCACAACGAGTACGGCTGCCACAACGCGGCCTGCTACTGCGACACCAGCGCGGAGTCCTTCCGCCGCTGGCTGCGGGCGAAGTACGCCGACGACCTGGCAGCCCTCAACCACGCCTGGGGCACCACCTTCTGGAGCCAGTGGTACTACGACTGGGACGAGATCCTGCCGCCCCGCGCGACCGGCGCCGTACCCAACCCGACGCACCAGCTGGACTGGCGGCGGTTCTGCTCGGACGAACTCCTGTCGCTGTACAAGGCGGAGCGGGACGTCCTGCGGGAGGCGAC
The DNA here is from genome assembly GCF_040686075.1 of Streptomyces sp. NPDC086519. NCBI lineage: Bacteria > Bacillati > Actinomycetota > Actinomycetes > Kitasatosporales > Streptomycetaceae > Streptomyces > Streptomyces sp. NPDC086519. Next base: position 36,916 of record NZ_JBFBJL010000039.1, on the reverse strand, counting down.
CCCCGCCATCCCCGCCACCACCAACTTCATGGTGATGCACAACTTCGACGCCCTCGACTACTGGCGGTGGGCACCGGAGCTGGACGTGGTGGCCAACGACCACTACCTGATGTCCGCCGACCCCGAGTCGCAGATCGACATCGCGCTCAGCGGCGATGTGATGCGGTCGCTGGCGGGCGGCCCGTGGCTGCTGATGGAGCACTCGACGGGCGCGGTCAACTGGCAGCCCGTCAACCGGGCGAAGACCGCCGGCGAACTGCGCCGCAACGCGCTCGCGCATGTGGCGCGCGGCGCGGACGGCATCTGCTACTTCCAGTGGCGGGCGGCGAAGGCGGGTGCCGAGCAGTGGCACTCGGCGATGCTGCCGCACGCCGGGACCGACAGCCAGATCTGGCGGGACGTCGTCCGGCTGGGAGCCGATCTGCGGGCACTCGCCGAGGTGCGCGGCAGCACCGGCACGGCCGAGGTGGCCGTCGTCTGGGACTGGGACGCCCGCTGGGCAGTCGAGCTGCCCTCGCAGCCCAGCGAGGAGCTGCGCTACCTGGACGTCGTCCGCGCCTGGTACGAGCCGCTGTGGCGGGCCGGCGTGGCGGTGGACTTCGTCCGCCCGGACGGGGATCTGTCGGCCTACAAGGTGGTGCTGGCCCCGAGCCTGTACCTGGTGGACGACACGGGCGCGGCGAACCTGACGGCCTTCGCGGAGGCCGGCGGCACCCTCGCCATCGGCTTCCACAGCGGCGCGGTGGACGAGAACTGCCATGTGCGGCTGGGTGGTTATCCGGGGGCCTTCCGGGAGCTGCTGGGCGTGTCCACGGACGAGCTGTTCCCGCTGCTGCCGGGCGAGCGCGTGACGCTGAGCGAGGGCGGCCAGGGCTCGCTCTGGTCGGAGCGGGTACGGCCGGCGGGCGCGGAGGCGGTGACGTCGTACGCCGACGGACCGCTGGCCGGAGTACCGGCGGTGACCCGGCACGGGTACGGCGCGGGCACCGCCTGGTACGTGGCGACCCTGCCCGACCCGGACACCCTGGCGGGGCTCCTCGGCCGGATCCGCGCCGAGGCGGGCGTGGCCGCGGGCCGCACCGCCCCGGCGGGCGTGGAGGTCGCCGTGCGGCGCGGTGCGGACGCGGACTACGTGTTCGTGATCGACCACACCGGCAAGGGCGCCGAACTCCCGGTCGCGTCCGGCTCGGTGGAGCTGCTGTCCGGCAAGCCGGCCGACGGCACGGTCACCGTGGCGCCGGGCGAGGTCGCCGTCGTCCGGGAGCCGCGCGGTCAGTGAGCCGCGTCCAGGCGGGCCCGCTGGCCGGGGGTCAGCTCCAGGTCCACGGCGGCGAGGTTCTCCTCCAGCTGGGCCACGGACGACACCCCGGCCAGCGGCACGACCGGCAGCGGCCCGCCCAGCAGCCAGGCCAGCACCACCTGGTTCAGGGTCGCCCCGGTCTCCCGGGCCACCTCGCCGAGCACGGCGAGGCGGGCCGGGGTGCCGGGGTGGGCGTAGTCGGCGGGGAGCGTCCTGCCCGGCTGGGTGTAGGCGCCCTTCAGCAGCGGTGAGTAGGCGACCAGGGTGAGGTCCGGCTCCGCCCGCAGATAGCTGCGCAGTTGGGCGTCGGCGGAGCCGAGGCTGCCGTCCGGGAACAGGTCGTCGGGGATGTCGGTGCGGGGGCGCAGATAGCTGTGCTGGTACTGGAGCACCTCGTAGCCGGGCAGGCCGGCCGCGGCGGCGAGGGCGCGGGCGCGTTCCAGCCGCCAGACGGCGTGGTTGCTGGCCCCGAGCAGGCCGACGGTGCCCTCCGCGACGAGCGCGGCGAACCCCTCGACGGTCTCGCGGAGCGGGACGGCGGGGTCCTCTATGTGGGCGTACAGCAGGTCCAGCCGCTCGACGCCGAGGCGCTCGCGGCTGCGCTCGGCCGACTCCCGGATCACCTTCGCGGACAGGCCCTCGGGGTTGTCGGTGTAGCTGCTGCCGGGGGCGAGGGGGCGGGCGCCGAGCTTGGTGGCGATGACGACCTCGCCGCCGATACCGCGGCTGCGCCGCCAGCGGCCGAGCAGTTCCTCGCTCTGGCCGCCCTGGCCGCCGTCCTCCCAGAAGGCGTAGTTGTCGGACGTGTCGACGAAGTTCCCGCCGGCCTCGACATAGCGGTCGAGGACGGCGAAGGAGGTCTTCTCGTCGGTGCGGGACCCGAACAGCATGGCGCCGAGCGCGAGGACGCTCACCTCGCGGCGGGTCCTCGGGCCGGTGCCGATGGTGCGGTACTTCATGCCGTCTCCTCCGTTCGCGCACCCGGGGGTTCGGGTGCACGGGGGTGAGTCTTCGGCTTGAAGCGCGCTTGAAGTCAAGGGCGTGGTGCGAACGGCCCGTTCAGGGCCGCCCACTGCAGCAGCATGATCGTCTTGGCGTCGGCGATCTCGCCGGTGCGGACCATCTCCAGGGCGCGCCGGAAGGGGAGTTCGAGGATCTCGATGTCCTCGCCCTCCTCGTCCAGGCCGCCCCCCTCGTGAGTGCGGGTGGAGGGACCGTAGGCGGCCGCGTAGAAGGAGATCCGCTCCGTGACGGAACCCGGGCTCATGTAGACGTCGAAGACGTGCTCGACCTCCCCGACGGTGTGGCCGGTCTCCTCGACGACCTCGCGGCGGACCGCGTGTTCCGGGTGCTCGGCCTCGTCGTCCAGGAGGCCGGCCGGCGTCTCGACCAGCATGCCGTCGGGGTGGCCGTTGACGTACGCCGGAAAGCGGAACTGCCGGGTGAGCAGGACGGTTTCGCGGTCCGCGTCGTAGAGGAGGAGGGTGGCGCCGTTGCCCCGGTCGTGGGTCTCGCGTTCCTCGGTGTGCCAGGTGCCGTCGGCGTGCTGGAGGTCGAAGGTGGTGGCCCGCTCGACGTACCAGTGGCTGGACAGGAGTCTCACCTCCCGGACCTTCACGCGCGGGTTGCCGGTCAGGTCCAGGCCGGTGCGGTCCAGGCCGGTGCGGCCCCGGCGGTCGGGGGTGTCGGTCCCGGCGGTCATCGGATGCCGGCCGATCGGGGGGAGGCGTTCGGGTGACTCATGATCACCTGTCTACCACCCGCCCGCGTCCGGCAGGGCAGCGCGCCCCGAAGGGGCGCGGGGCTGTGTCAATGTGCGGCTCCGCCGCGTGGGCGCGACCAGCCACGACGGCGCCGCGGACGACCGACGCCCCACCGCCACCGCCCCTCCAGCGGAGCGCCTAGTGCACTTCGGCCCGCGCCGGCCCCTCGTCGAGGAAGCCGCCCGACTGGTGCTGCCACAGCTTGGCGTAGGCGCCGTCCGCGGCGAGCAGTTCGTGGTGCGTGCCCTGCTCGACGATCCGGCCGCGGTCGAGGACCACGAGCCGGTCCATGGAGGCGACCGTGCTGAGCCTGTGCGCCACCACCAGCGCCGTGCGCCCTTCCATGAGCCGCCACAGCGCCTCCTGGACAAGGAGCTCGCTCTCGGAGTCCAGCGCGCTGGTCGCCTCGTCCAGAAGCAGGATCGGGGCGTCCCGCAGGATCGCCCGGGCCAGGGCGACCCGCTGGCGCTGGCCCCCGGAGAGCTTGACGCCGCGCTCCCCCACCATCGTCTCGAACCCGTCCGGCAGCGCGTCCGCGAACTCCGTGACGTGCGCGGCCTCGGCGGCCAGCCGGATCTCGGCCTCGGTGGCGTCCGGCCGGGCGAAGGCGATGTTCTCCCGCAGGGTGCGGTGGAACATCGCCGGGTCCTGCGGGACGTAGGCGATCTGGCTGCGCAGGTCGGCCTGGCGCAGCCTGCTGATGTCCTGGCCGCCGATCATGATCCGGCCGGCGTCGATGTCGGTCATCCGCAGCAGCAGCCGGGTCAGCGTGGTCTTGCCGCCGCCCGACCGGCCGACGAACCCGAACTTCGACCCGCTGGGCACGTCCAGTTCAAGCCCTTCGAACAGCGGTTTGGCGCCCGCGTGGGTGAAGAAGACCTTCTCGAAGCGGACGTCGGCGGCCCGGGGCGCGAGCGGCTCCGGGGCCGGGGGGTCGATCACGGTCGGCGGTTCGAGGAGCAGTTCGGTGAACTGGGCCGCCTCCGTCATGGAGCTCTCCATGCGCCGGTAGATCTGGTTGAACTCGAACATGATCCGGGTCGCGTTGGTGTAGTAGGTGAAGGCGACCACGACCGCCTCCACGCCGTGCCCGCCGCCCGCCAGCGCCACCGCGAGCAGCAGGCCCACCGCGTTGGTGGCCACGGACATCGGCGCGACGAACGTGTCGATGCGCAGGTTGCCGTAGTCCCAGGAGCGCAGGGTGCGCCGCCGCGACTCGGCGACCCGCGACCGGTGTTCGGCGGCCTCCCGCTCCTCGGCGGCGAACGCCCGGACCGTGTCCATGTTCATCAGGCTGTCGGCGACATGCCCCGACACCCGGGCGATCGCCTCCTCGCGCTGGTCGACCAGCCGCTGCCGGCGGCGGATCAGCGGGAACACGCACACCGCGGTCGTCGCGATCATCGCGAGCAGCGCGACGACGAGCAGCGGCTGGTAGCGCCACAGCACCACCGAGCCGAACGCCAGCGGCACGAAGCTGCCGACGATGTTGAAGGTCAGCGTGTCGCCGAACTCCTCGAAGCGGGTGGCGAAGCTCAGCACCCGCTTGGTGAGGGACCCCGCGAAGTTGTCGTGGAAGAACGCGGCGTCCTTCGCGAACAGTTCGTCCATGCCGGTGACGTACAACTGCTCGATGCCCAGGGCGTCCAGGCGGTTCAGGCAGTGCAGACCGATCCGCCAGAGCGTCTCCGCCACCAGCAGGACACCGGCGAAGCCGAGGACGTACGGCAGTGCGGTGCGCAGGCCCAGGCCGTGGCCGTCGGCGATCCGGCCGACCAGCTTGGCCACGACCAGCGGGGCCAGGTAGTTGATTCCGATGTTGCCGAGTGCCGGCAGCAGCAGCGCGGGCGCCGTGAGCCGCTTGAGCCGGGCCAACTCCCGTCCGTAGTAACGCAGCGCGAGCAGCACCGCGCCCTTGCGCGGTCCCGTAGCAGGTAAATCGACAGAGGATGTCATCTCAACCCTGTGTAGTCGTCGCACGGCATGCCGAGTCGACCGCCGCATGGTCCGCGGCGGCCTCGAATCGGCAGGTCAGGAAAGAGAAGTGTCCCGCGACGCCGGTCGTCGGGTCCACGTGTTTTTTCGTCGGCGACTACGGAGCGAACACACGGTCGACCGAGAGGGGCCGGGCCCGACGCCAGTCCGGGTCCGTGAGTCCGAGGAGCCGGTCCATGTCGGCCCTGCCGGGCAGCGGGCCGTGATCCCCCGTCACCTTGAGCGCGGAGACCGCGGTGAGGTGACCGAGCCGGAGGGCACGGGTCAGCGTCTCGGCACGCAGCAGCCCGGCCAGGAAGCCGGCCGCGAACGCGTCGCCGGCGCCGACCGGTTCCACCACGGCCGTCCGCAGCGCGGGCACCGTGCACACGCCGTTCGCGGTCACGGCGGTCGCGGCCCGGGCGCCGTCCTTGACGACCAGGATCCGCGGGCCGGGCAGCAGGTCCCGCAGGCCGGTGACGGTCAGGTCGCCGCCCCACAGCTCCTGGGCCTCGTCGAGGCCCACGAAGACGATGTCGGCGCGGTCGGCGAGGGCGCGCAGCACCGCCGGCGCGGTGCCGTGGGGCCACAGCGCGGCCCGGTGGTTGACGTCGAAGCTGACGGCGTACGGCCGTTCGGCGGCGGGCGGGTCCAGGGCCCGGGTCACCAGGGCGCGGCAGGACGCGGAGAGGGCGGGGGTGATGCCGGTGAGGTGCAGGAGGGCGGCCGAGCGCAGGGGTTCGCCGTCGAGCAGGCCCGGGCCGAGGGCCGAGGCCGCCGATCCGGTGCGGTAGTAGTGGACGCTCGTGCCGGCGGGGCCCGGGTCCTTGAGGAGAAGGCCGGTGGGGCGGTGCGGGTCGGTGCGCACATGCGTCACGTCGACCCCGGCGGCGGCGACCGCGGCACGCACCCGGCGGCCCAGCGGATCGTCGCCGAGGGCCGAGAGCCAGCGGGCCGGGACGCCGTGGTCGGCGAGGTACATGGCCACGTTGGACTCCGCTCCCGCGACGGACAGCCGCAGGTGCCCGGCGTCCGCCAGCGGCCGCGGCGGGTCGGGGGCGAGGGCGGCCATCGTCTCGCCGAGGCAGACGACCGGTCCCGGGGCCGGACGCCAGGGAGCCGTCATGCGACTCCCTCCTCCGGTACGGCGGCCCGGAACGCGCGGGCCCGGTCGCGCAGGGCGGTGAGGCTGCCGCCGTCCGCCGCGTCGCCGACGAGCGGGGAGCCGACGCCGACGGCAATCGCCCCGGCGGCCAGGTAGGCCCGCGCGGCCGGCACGTCGACGCCGCCGACCGGGACGAACGCCGCGTCGGGGAACGGTCCGCGCAGCGCCTTCAGGTACGCCGCTCCCCCGGCCTCCGCGGCCGGGAAGAGCTTCAGGGCGGCCGCGCCGCGGGCCTGCGCCGCGATCACGTCGGTGGGGGTGAGCACGCCGGCCAGGACCGGCATGCCGAGCTCCCGTGCGGTGTCGGCACCGGCGCCGAGCCCCGGGGTGACCGCGAAGCCGGCGCCCGCGCGGTGGGCGGCGTGCGCGTCGGCGGCGGTCAGCACCGTGCCGGCGCCCAGCGGCCGGCCGGGGCCGAGTTCCTTGCGGGCGCGGGCGATGACGGCGAGGGCGTCCGCGCCGCTGAGCGACACCTCGATCAGTTCGATGCCCTCCTCGACGAGGGTCAGCACGGTGCGCAGGGCGGCGTCCGGGTCGCCGCCGCGCACGATGGCGAGCAGGCGGCGGCAGGCGAGGGCGGCTCGCAGGTCCACGAGCGGGCTCCTTCCTTGGATCTCAGGGGCAGCGGCAGTCGGCGGTCACGGTGAGCAGCCAGCGGACCTCGCCCGAGGCGGGGACCCGGGCGGCGTCGTCCGGGCCCGCGTCGGCGAGGTCGAAGACGCGGCCGAGCATCGGCTCGACACCCGTACTGCGACAGGGGCGGCCGGCGGGGAAGCCGCCGAGGTTGCGCCACAGGGCGACGGCGAGGGGCTGCCCCTCCGCCTCGACGGCCAGGGCGAGCCGGTCGGCGCCGTCGTGCACGCAGCACCGGCCGCCGTCCACCACGGCCCCGACGGCCGTACCGTCATCCGGTCCGAACCGGTCGAGCCGCAGCCCCAGGGGCGCGGGCCAGGTACCGGCCACCCAGGGGGCGCCGTCCGGCCAGGGACGGTCCAGCAGGGGCGCCGCCTCCGGGAACAGCCGGGTGGGCGCCCCCTGACGGGCCCGCAGGACGGCCTCCTCGGAGAGGTCCAGCAGCGCGTGGGCGGCCCAGAGGAAGCGGAAGCCGGGGTCGGCCGTGAGCACATAGGCGGCCTCGACGCCGTCGGCCGTACCGCGCAGCGTGCGCGTCAGGGTGAAGCGGTCGCAGCGGACGGTCTCCCCGTCACCGTCCGCGTCCCGCGTCCAGGGCCGGGACCAGGCGTCCCCGTGGTCGGGGGTGCCGCGGACGGTGGGGACGCACTCCTCCACTCCCCCGGCGTCCACGAACGCGTCGCCCGGTGCCACGCGGTGGCGTCCTGGGCTCTCGCGCCGCCACAGCCATTCGCGGCCGCCGTGCCGCAGCGAGGTCCAGCGGCCGCCGTGCGCCAGGTCGGTCACCACGTCGAGCGGCACGGTCACCACTCCGCGAAGGAGCCGTCGGCGTGCCGCCACACCGGGTTGCGCCACCGGTGTCCCGCGCGGTCGGCCGCGCGGACGGCCGCCTCGTCGAGGGTGATGCCGAGACCGGGGGCGTCACCGCGGTGCGCGTGCCCGGCCACGAAGCGGAAGGGCTCGGGGTCGACGAGGTAGGAGAGGAGGTCGGCGTCCCTGTCGTAGTGGATGCCGCGGCTCTGCTCCTGGATGAGGAAGTTGGGTGTGGCGAAGGCGACCTGGAGGCTGGCGGCGAGCGCGATGGGGCCGAGCGGACAGTGCGGGGCGAGCTGGGCGCCGTAGGTCTCGGCGAGCGAGGCGATGCGGTGCACCTCGGAGATGCCGCCGGCGTGCGAGAGGTCCGGCTGGGCGACCGCGATGCCGGCGGCGAGGACCGGCAGGAACTCGGCGCGCGAGTACAGGCGTTCGCCGGTGGCGAGCGGCACCGGGCTCGTGGTGACCAGGCCGGGCAGCAGGTGGCCCTGTTCGGGGACGACCGGCTCCTCCACGAACAGCGGGTGCAGCGGGGCGAGTTCGGCGAGCACGCGGCGGGCGCCGGCGGCGGTGAACCGGCCGTGGAAGTCGACGGCGACGTCACGGTCCGGGCCGAGGGCGTCCCGGGCGGCGCTCACCCGGGCGACCACGGCGGCCGTCTCCGCCACCGTGGCCAACGGCGAGGTGGCCCCGGCGGCGTTCATCTTCACCGCGGTGAAGCCCGCCTCGACCTGGGCCGCTATCTGCTCGGTCAGCCGGCCGGGTTCGTCGCCGCCGACCCAGGCGTAGACCCGCACCCGGTCGCGCACCGGACCGCCCAGCAGGGCGTGCACGGGCGCGCCGTAGGTCTTGCCGGCGATGTCCCACAGGGCCTGGTCGAGGCCCGCGACGGCGCTCGACAGCACCGGGCCGCCCCGGTAGAAGCCGCCCTTGGTGAGCACCTGCCAGTGGTCCTGGATGCGCAACGGGTCCTGGCCCAGGAGGTATTCGGCGAGTACGTCGACGGCCGAGCGGACGACCTCGGCGCGCCCCTCGACGACGGGCTCGCCCCAGCCGACCACGCCGTCGTCGGTCTCGACGCGGCAGAACAGCCAGCGCGGCGGGACGAGGAAGGTCTCTATCCGGTCGATCTTCACTGGCCGCCGCTGCCTTTCGTGTCGTCGGGCCCTGCCGCGTCGTCGGACTGCGTCCCGTCTTCGGGGCCGTCGAGCCGTGCCAGGTCGCGGCCGGCCTGGTCGAGCAGGGCCCGCATGGCGGTCTCGGCCGCCTGCGGGTCGCGGTCGCGTACGGCGTCCAGGACGGCGCGGTGGGCGGGGACGGGGTCCTCGCTGTGCGGGGAGCTGTGCACGATGCGGTCCCGGTGGGCCAGCCCCGACTCGATCACCATCTCCATGCGTTCGAGCAGTTCGTTGTGGGTGGCGGTGAGCAGGGCGCGGTGGAAGGCGAGGTCGGCGTCGACGGCGTGGCCGGGGTCCGCCTCGTGCCGCCCCATCGCCGCCACGGCCGTCTCCAGGGACAGCAGGTCGGCCTCGGTGCGGCGTTCGGCGGCGAGCCGGACGGCCGCCGGCTCGATGATGGCGCGGACCTCGGCGAGGTTGCGCAGCAGCGACGATTCCGTGCCGCTGGTGCGGCCGCCCTCGAACTGCCAGCGCAGCACGTCGGCGTCGAGCAGGTTCCAGTCCGCGCGGGATCGCACGAAGGTGCCGCGTTTCTGCCGGGCGTCGACCATGCCCTTGGCGGCGAGCACCTTGAGGGACTCGCGCAGGGCGGTGAGGCTGACGTCGAGTTCGCTCTGCAGCGCCACCAGGTCGAGCGTGGCCCCTTCCGGGATCTCACCGCCCAGGATGCGGCGCGCCAGCGCCTCCACGGTCTGGCCGTGCACACCGCGGCGGGCGTAGGGCGTCATGTCGTACAGCCTTTCTGTTCAACGGCCGGTTCGGCGGGGCTCATGCGGAAGCCTTCACGACGCTCCAGCCGCCGTCCACGACGAGACTGGACCCGGTGATGTAGGAGGCCTCGTCGGCGCAGAGGAACGCGATCGCGGCGGCCACCTCCTCGGGCGTGCCGAAGCGGCGGGCGGCGGTCTGGGCGACACTGCGTTCGCGTTCCCCGGGCGGCACCCGGTCCCAGGCCCCGGTCAGTATGGGCCCGGGAAGCACCGAGTTGACGCGCACCTCGGGCCCGTACTCGACGGCCAGTTGTCCGCACAGGGAGAGCAGGCCGCCCTTGGCCGCGGCGTAGGCGGGGTGGCCGGGGATACCGGCGTGGGCGTGCACCGACGAGGTGAGGACCACCGCGCCGCGGCGGGCGCGCAGGTCGGGCAGGACCGCTCTGACGCCGAGGAAGCCGCCGGTGAGGTTGACGGCGAGCTGCCGCTGCCAGGACGGCAGGGTCAGCTGGTGGGCCGGTACGACCTCGACCGTGTAGGCGTTGCCGACGAGCACGTCGACCGGGCCGAAGGCGTGCGCGGCGGTCACGATCCGCGCCCAGTCGTCCTCGGCGGCGACGTCCGCGTGCACGTACCCGGCCCGGCCGCCGTCCTTCTCGATTCCGTCCGCCACGGCCTGGCCGCGCTCGTCCGCGATGTCGGCGAGCACGACGGCGGCGCCCTCCGCGGCGAGGCGGGCGGCGGTGGCGGCTCCGATGCCGGAGGCGGCGCCGGTCACCACGGCGGTACGGCCGGTGAAGCGGGCACCGTACCGGCGTACGGACTGGTCCATCGGGCTCCTTAGAGGGTGAGCTGCTGGAAACATATGCGTCCTACAGGCGGCTCAGCACCACCAGGTCGGCATCGTGCCCGGCACTCCACGCGAACGGCAGCCCGTGGTGGCGCAGATGGGATCCGCTGTACGACGCTCCGGTCGCCGTGTCCCGGTAGCGTGCCGCCGGGTCCAGGCCGCGCAGCCGGAGCCGGTCGGGGCGGCCTGGCAGCAGCGGTGCCCCGTCGAGGCGGCCGGTGGAGAGCGCGGCGACGACGGTACGGTCGCCGGCGTCGAACTGCACGCCGCAGGTGGGGTCGTCCGGGGTACCGAGCAGCCGGGCCTCCCCGTGGTGGACGACGTCCCGCACCTCCTTGTAGCGGGCGATCCACCGGGCGGCCTCGGATCGCTGCTCCGGGGTCCAGGCGCGCAGGTCGGCGCCGATCCCGAGGACTCCGCACATGGCGTTGACGAAGCGGAAGGCGAGGCTGCGCGGGCGCGGGTCGAAGACGCCGGGGGCGTCGGTGACCCAGGAGCTCATGACGTGGGGCGCGTGGGCGTGCAGGAAGCCGTACTGGATGCGCAGCCGGTCCAGGGGCGCGGTGTTGTCGCTGGGCCAGACGACGTCGGTGCGGGCGAGGGTGGCGTGCTCGACCCGTCCGCCGCCGCCGGCGCAGCCCTCGACGGTGACGTCGGGGTGGGCGGCGCGCAGGTGGTCGAGGACCCGCAGGTATCCGGCGACGTGCTCCGCGTCCAGGTCGGCCTGGTCGGCGGGACCGGCGCCGGGGCGGCCGCGTTCGGTGGGTGGGCGGTTCATGTCCCACTTCAGATAGCCGACGGCGTAGGTGCCGAGCAGCCGGTCGAGGGTGGCGATGACGAAGTCCTGGACGTCGCTCCGGCCGAGGTCGAGCAGCAACTGGTTGCGGACGAGACGGGCCGGGCGGCCGTCGACGCGGTAGACCCACTCGGGGTGTTCGGTGTGCGGCCGGCTGCCGGGGCTGACCGCCTCCGGTTCCACCCACAGGCCGAAGTCCAGGCCGAGGCCGCGGACGTCGGCGACGAACCGGTCGAAGCCCTGCGGGAACGCCTGCGGGTCGGGGTACCAGTCGCCCAGTCCCCCGGTGTCGTCACCGCGGCCGGTGAACCAGCCGTCGTCCACGACGAACAGTTCGGCCCCGATGTCCGCGGCCGCCTTCGCCAGCTCCAGCTGACCGGCCGCGTCGACGTCGAAGCCGGTGGCCTCCCAGGAGTTGTAGAGCACCTTGCGGGGGCGGTGCAGCCGGTCGCCGGCCAGGCGGCGCTCGTAGCGGTGCCAGACCCGGGACAGACCGTCGAGTCCGTCCGCGCTGAAGGCGCAGGCGAGGCGGGGCGCCTTGAGGGTCTCCCCGGGGGCCATGCGTACGGCGCCCTCGTGCGGGACCCGTCCGGCCCGGACCCGGACGGCCCCGCCCGGCTCGGCTTCCGCCGTGATGTGCCAGTTGCCCGCCCATTCGAGGGCGACACCGTACGCGGCCTCCCCGTCCTGCACGGCGAGCCAGGGCGCGTACGCGTGCCCTGCCACACCCTGCAGGCTGCCGATGCTGAACGTGCCCCTGGCGAGATCGAGCCGGGTGTGCTGGAACTCCTGGGACCACTGCCCGGCGAGGCAGGTCAGCCGGGCCGCGCCCCTGGCGGGGACGGTGACGGCTGCCGAGTCGAGCCGCTCCAGGCGGAGTTCGGCCGTGGCGGTGAACTCGGCCCAGCGCAGGATGACGTCGGTGCCGGGGACACTCTCGTAGCACAGGACCGTCCGCAGGCCGATCACCTCGTCCGTGAAGGCGAGCCGAAGAGCCCCCTCGGACTCCGTGGCGCCGTCGAACTCCCACCACACGCCCCGCTCCCCGCCAAGAGTCGACACCACCAGTTCGGATCCGGTGAACGGCCGCAGCCCGTACGGCAGATACTCGGCCGGAGCCGCGTCGGCGGGCGTGATGAAGTGGGTGCGGTGGGACCAGTCCAGGGCGGACGGCCCGTCCTCGACGCCGAGCGGGCCCCAGGCGTCGAGCTCGGCCCAGGGGCCGTCCGGGGAGAGACGGACGGTGTAGCTGGTGTTCTCCGTCCGCAAGGTCCAGCGCGGGTGGGTCACTTGACCGCTCCCACGTTGAGGCCGGCCACGAAGTGCCGCTGGAAGCGCAGGAACACGGCGACCGTGGGCGCGGCGGCGATCACGGACCCGGCCGCGATCACGTTCCACATCGACACGTACTGGCCCTGGAGTCCGATGAGGGCGGCGGTGATCGGCATCTTGCTGTCGCTGCGCAGCACGGTGATCGCCCAGAGCAGGTCGTTGAAGATCCAGGTGAAGGAGAGCGCGCTGAGGGCGGCCAGGGCGGGGCGGGTCAGCGGCAGGATGATCCGCCGGAAGATCTGCCAGGGCCCGGCGCCGTCCACGACCGCCGCCTGCTGGATCTCCACCGGGATCGACCGCATGAACCCGTGCAGGACGAAGACGTAGAAGCCGACGCCGAAGCCGATCTGCACACCGATGAGCGCGGGCAGCGTGTCGTAGACGCCCATCACTTCGCTGAGCTTGGACACCGGGATGAGCAGGATCTGCGGCGGGAGCAGGTTGCCGCCGAGCATGAGCAGCAGCAGGAAGCGCCGGAAGGGCAGTTCGTAGCGGCTGAGGGCGAACGCGGCCATGGCGGCGAGGGCGAGGGTCACCAGGACGCAGGGGATGGTGACGAGCAGGCTGTTGACCAGGGCCTGCTGCTGGCCGCCGTCGGTCCAGGCCTGGCCGAAGTTGGACAGGGTGAAGGAGTGCGGCCGGCTGCCCAGGCCGTGGGCGGCGATGTCGTCGAAGGAGCGCAGGCTGGTCACCAGGACCAGGGCGATGGGCAGCAGCCACAGGACGGACAGGGCGCCGGCACCGAGGTGGAATCCGGCGGTGGCCGCTCTTCTGCGGCGCACTGCCGCCGAGTTGGCCGTGGCGTCGGCGGGCATCAGTCGGCCTCCCGGAAGGCGCGCACGAGGTAGGAGGCGATGACCCCGAAGGCGAGGACGAAGATGACGACGGCCAGGGCGGAGCCGTAGCCGAGTCGCAGGGACTGGAAAGCGGTCGAGTACATGTAGGTGCTCAGCAACTCGGACGAGTGGTAGGGGCCGCCGCGGGTGAGCGACCAGACGACGTCGAAGGAGCGCAGCGAGTCGATGACGATGACCGACAGAACGACCGCGTTGACACTGCGCAGTCGGGGCAGCGTGACATGCCGGAAGCGCTGGAGCGCGCTCGCGCCGTCGACCTTGGCGGCCTCGTGGAGCGCGGGGTCGATGCCCTTCAGACCGGCGAGGTACAGGACCATGACGTAGCCGATCTGGCGCCACAGCGCGGGCACGATCACCGCGTACAGGGCGGTGTCCTGGTCGGCGAGCCAGGCGTGCTGGAGGCTGCCGAGGCCGACGGCGTCCAGCAGGCGGTTCAGGACGCCGTCGGGCTGGTAGATCGCCTGCCAGACCAGGGCGGTGGCGACCAGCGAGAAGACGACCGGCAGGAACAGGACGGCCCGGTAGAAGCCGACCCCGCGCCGCTCCTGCTGGAGCAGCAGCGCGGCGGCGAGCCCCAGTACGGCGGACAGGCCGCCGAAGAGGACCAGCCACAGCACGGTGTGGCCGGCGGCGCTGCGGAAGACGTCGTCGTGGGCCATCTCCCGGAAGTTGTCCAGGCCGACGAACTGCGGCGGGGAGACGCCGTCCCACTTGGTCAGGGCGAGCCAGAAGCCCTGGAGGGCGGGCCAGAACACCCACAGGGCCTCGGCGAGCAGCGGCACCAGGACGAAGGCGAGGACCAGCGGCGGGGTGCGCCGGGGGCCCCGGGCCCGCCTGCCGCTGGTGGGCGGGCGGGCCGGGGACCTCCTTTCGGGCGCGGTCAGGACGGCCATGTCAGGCGCTCCAGATCTTCTCGGCGTCCCGCTGCCAGTCGGTCAGGATGCCGCCGATCGACTTCGGCTCGGCCAGGAACCTGGTCAGGGCGGTGTCCGCGGTGGGCTGGAGGGCGTCGCTGGAGTCCCGGTTGAAGAACTGGGTGATCTCGGCGGCCGCGGCGACGTGCGCGCGGCCCTTCTTCACCAGCGCGGTGCCGGCGTCCTTGGCGTCCGGGTTGCAGGGCAGCACGGTGCCGGAGGAGCCCTTGATGTAGATCTCCTGGGCCTCGGCCGTGGCCAGGTACTTCAGCAGGTCGAGGACCTGGTCGCGGCGGCCGCTGCGGGCGCTGGCGAAGTAGCCGTCGACAGGCGCCTCCTCGGCGAGCGGGACCTTGGAGTCGATGACCGGGAAGCGGAAGAAGTCGATGTCGCCCAGGGCGCTCCTGGGCGCCGCGTCGGCGAAGAAGGTGCCGATGAGCATCATGCCGCTGCGGCCGTTGAGCAGGGCGGTCGTCGCGTCCTGGAAGGCGACGGCGGTGCCGTTCGGGTCGAAGTACGGCAGCACCTCCCGCCAGCGGTCGAAGACCTTGCGCACCTCGGGGTCGTCGAACCGGTGCTTGCCCGCGAGGAGTTCGCGGTGGTACTGGGCGCCGTTGATCCTTATGTCGAGGTAGTCGAACCAGGCCGACGCCACCCAGGGGGTGTTGCCGCCGGCGCCGAGCCCGATCGGGGTGACGCCCTTGCTCTTGAGCCTGTCGCACAGGTCGAGGAAGCCGTCCCAGTTCGTGGGCTCGCTCACGCCCCACTTGGCGAAGTGGGACTTCCGGTAGAACATGCCCCACCAGTAGTAGGTGCCGGGCACGAAGACCTTCTTGCCCGAGCTCGCGGTGCACAGCGAGTGCAGCGCCTTGGTGTACCGCTTGAGGTCGGGCGAGGAGTTCCACACCTCGTCGAGGTCGAGCAGCAGGTTCTTCTTGGCGTAGGCGTCCGCGACCGAGCCGGGGTACCAGGTGTACACGTCCGGCGGGTTGGCGGAGGTGAGGTAGGTCGGCAGCTGGGTGCGGAAGGTCTCGGCGGCGACCGTGTTCAGATCGGCCCTGCCGGACCCCCTCTTGGCGTAGGCCGCGACCAGGTCCTCCATCGCGGCCTTGGCCTGCGGGGCGGACAGGTTGGACTGGAGGGTCACCGCGCCCTTCGAGGAGCCCTTGCCGGCGGAGGTGGAGGTGACGCAGCCGCCGAGCAGCGCCGCGGTCCCGGCGGCACCGAGTCCGGCGAGGAACCGCCGTCTGCTGGTCTGGGAGTTGGCCATGTCGGGTTCCTCGTTCACTTGAATCGGATCTGGTGGACGTGGCCGTCGACGCCGCGGAACACCGCGTCCACGGCTCCGTCCGGGCCGGCGACCGCGCCGAGCGCGCCGTCGAACGCCGCGCTCGGGAACTCCTGCCGCTTGCTCCAGCCCTGCCAGGCGCCGTCGGCGTAGCGCTGCTGCCAGAGCGTGTAGTCGGCGGCCCGCGCGTACAGCAGCACCGTGTCCCCGGCGGCGACCAGGGTCGGGCTGCCGCTGACGGTCCCGCCGAGGGACGTCCAGTCGGACCACTGCCCCGAGGTGTCCCGCGTGCGCGTCCACACGTCGTCCGCGGTGGTGCGTACGGCGACGTGGAGGCGCCCCTGGGCGTCGACGACGGCGGACGGGCGGCCCTGGACCTGCCGGTCACCGGGCGTGCCGAGCGAGGACCAGCCGGAGTCCGGACCGCGCTGCACGACCGTGCCGTCGGCGCCGCGCGCGAACAGCGTCCAGTGGGTGGGGTCGGTGAAGGCGACGGACGGCGCGTCGGTCAGCTCCCCGCCCAGCGGCTGCCATCGGCCCCAGCGTCCGTCGGCGTGGACCCGCCGGTAGGCCAGCGAGTCGGCGCCGCGTACGAAGACGTCGATGCGGCCGCCGGCGGAGGCGTACGCGGCGGGCTGGCCCAGGATCTTGCCCTGCGCGGGGCCGCCGAGGTCCTTCGTGCTCCCGTCGGTCCTCTCGACGAGCGAGCCGTGCGGCCCCCGGAAGAACGTGGCACCGTCGCTCACCACGGCCGGGCTCGCCGTGGCGGTCACGCCCAGGTCCGTCCCCGGCAGCGCGTCGGCGCCGGTCAGCTTGAGGAACGCGGTGCCGTGCGCGGGGACCTCGACGGTGTACGACCCGGTGTGCGTGCCCCGGTCGGCGCGCGCCCGCAGGTCACGGACGCGCACCGGGCCGCCGAGGCCGGTGTCGGCGAACTGCACGGTGCGCAGCGCGGGTTGGCCGGAACGGTTGAGCAGTACGACGGCACGCTGTCCGTCCCCCCGCAGCACCTTGCTGTAGACGTCGCCGACCGAATCGGTCGCCACCCTTACCCCCTGGACGGCGAGGGGGTCCTGGTCCACGGCGATGATCTCCGGATTGCGGAGGGTCCTGATCATCGCGTCGGGCAGCGTGCGCGGGTCGGAGCCCAGCATCAGCGGTGAGCCCATCTCGGCCCACATCACGAACTGGGTGGTGGACTCCTCCTGGGTGAGCTCGTACGTCCCGTCGGCCATCTTCCGCATGGGGATGAGGTAGTCGGGGTCGTTGTAGTGGCCGGGGCCCTGTGCCTCGGGATGCCAGGCGTTGGCGTCCATGTTGCGCAGGATGTCGGGCCACTCGCCGGGGCTGGGGCTGCCCCAGGCGATGTCGGTGCCGGTGCGCCAGGAGTCGGCGATCGCCGGGGCGTAGACGTAGGTGTTGTGGGCGTCCTGCTCGGGGGTGTGCGGCAGGCCCCAGTCGTCGGTGAGCGGGTTGCAGAGGTTCAGCAGCATCCTGCGGCCGGACTTGGCGACCGCGTCGCTGAACTCCTTGTAGGCGGGCCCCGGATCGAGCTTCGCGCCGATCCCGCAGAGGAAGTCGACCTTGATCGCGTCGATCTTCCAGCTCGCGAACTGCCGTGCGTCCTGGTCGTAGTACCCCCGGCTGCCCAGACCGCAGCTCCTGCCGCCGTCGTAGGTGCCGGCGTCGGTGTAGATGCCGGCCCGCAGTCCCCGTTTGTGCAGGTAGGAGACGAGGGCGGGGATGCCGGAGGGGAAGCGGTCGGGGTTGGCCGCCAACCGGCCCTGGGCGTCCCGGGGGTTGTCGGCCTGCCAGCCGCCGTCCAGCCACACGATGTCGTAGCCGCTGTCCCGCAGACCGCTGCTGACCAGCTTGTCGGCGACGGAACGCACCTCGCTCTCGGTGGGCGCGCCGAGCCCGTAGTAGGTGTTCCAGCCCATGTAGGGCGTCGGCGCGAGGCCGCTGTCGTAGGCGGTGGGTGCGCCCTGGTCGACGGCCGTCTGCGCGACGGCATGGGGGGTCGCGGTGGCGGCCAGGGCCACCGCGACGGCGGCCGCGAGGACGGTCCGGGTGAACTGGTGGAGCCGGGGTCTGCGTACGGGCGGGTGCGAGATCACGTGCGTCTCCCAGGGGTCGGGAAGCAGGAGAACGGGACGCGGGCCGCTCTGCCGGAGCGGGCCTACGACGTCACGGCGAAGACTGTGGCGCGTGGCCGAAATCGTGTCAAGATTAATTACTAATTTAATAGAAGTAGCGCGGAGGTGTGCACAGAGTCTTGACAGGTCCATCCCGTGAGGGCAGCGTTCCGCAACGTCGCCAAAGCCGCCGGCAACGTCGCCATCACCCGATGCCCGGCCCGAACTCCCCTGATCGGAGCCTTTGTTCAGGTCGGATCAGCCAATTCCGCCGACCCGCCCAGCACCGCCCGCACCGTCGCCGCCGGCCTGGCCGCCCGCACCGGATGAGCCGTCCCCGGAACGCACGTCGACCGACGCGGCGAGGCGGACACCACGCCCGGCGACGTGCAGCCGCCTTCGCCGGGTACGCCTGAGACTCACCCAACAACTTGGAGCGCGCGAGGGGCCGGCCGGGGCCGAGGGATCACCGCGGCGGCGCCGACCCCGCGTTCCCTGCTCGCGGCTGACCAGCCGGACGGGCAGGCCGACCGTGCCGGTGATCCGGTGGATCGGCCCCTCCTCACGCAGCCGATCCGGAGCAGCTCGGCGGGGTCGACGTTGCCTGCGGCGGAGGAAGTTGACTGGCTGACGGGTCGACCGCCCCCGGAACCCTTCTTCTGCCGATTGGAGGCCTGGTCCTTCTTCTCCGGGATCACTGCCTGGATGCCGCGTTGACGCAGGTGGGCCCGGTTGCCGCGGGACGAGCAGGCCTCATGGGAAGCGAAGGTCGGCGGAAGCTGACGTTCAGGGGCGCGAGTCGACACTGACCAGGGACAGGTCCGCCTCGCCCCGCTTCGCCGCTTCCGCGATCAGGCCCTCCGGCGGGGCCTCGAAGACGTCGGCGTCACGCCACCGCCGGAAGCGGTTGTGCACGGTCGACCAGGCACCGAACTCCTGCGGCATCTCCCGCCACTGCCCGCCGGTCCTGAACCGCCGGATCACACCCTCGAACTGCCGCCGCAGCCGCTCGGGGTACGGGCCGTACTCGCCGATCGGCAGGTACGGCCCGATGAACTCCCACTCTGTGTACGTCAGTTGCACTTGCGTCACGCAAGAAGATCTACCGGACCAGACCCCGCCGCGAGAGCGGAGTCCGCAACTGCCGCCGTCTGCCCTCTAGCCGAACCAGGCTCAGCCGAGACCGCGATGAGCGGCCCACAACGTCCCGGCGCGGCTGGCCGCGTCGACAACCAGAGCCGCCAGTTCTGGTTCGTCAGGGACCGGGAACGACACATATGCGCCCCGACCACCGCCGACTGGTCGGCCATAGGCTTTCGCGGCGAGGTGACCGTCCGGGAGAAGCCGGATGTTGAGTGTGGTCAGTTGGAACTCTTCACCACGTCGAGTGTCCGTCCAGCGGAGGGCCTGCGGGATCGTGACGTTGACCGCCAGAGCACTTACTTCCAGGTCGCTGCTCATGGACGGATGCTCTCACGCGAGTCGCACGGGCGGCGGGCGAAGTAGGCAGTGTGATCACGGCTCGATACGCGCCCTGGAAGGGACGTATCGGAGGAGCGTGCAGCCGTGGCCGCCAACCCGTGCACGAGCTCGTCAGGCGTCGGCGAGGAGGGGGTCGTACGGGGTGCCCGTGCGGCGGCCCGCCATGAAGGAGAGGAAGTCGCCCACGAAGGCGCTCTGGCCGTAGGCGCCGTCGGTGGTGGTGAGGTCGCGGTGGAAGGCGGTGCGGAAGAGGGTTCGGTACTCGTCCGCGTCGATGCTCCCGTTGCCGTCCTTGTCGGTGGCGTCGAAGAGGACCTCGGCAACGCGGATGAGCGCGGGTCCTGCGAGGGAGGGGACGGCGGTGGCGTACTCCTCGGCGCTGACGCGGCCGTCGCCGTCCGTGTCGAGGGCAGTCTGGAGCTCGCGCCACCAGGCGGCGAAGGCGTCGTAAAGCCGGGCCTCCTCGGGTTCGTCCAGGTCGAGGCGGGTGGAGAGTTCGCGTGCCATGGCGGCGAGGTCAGGCCAGTCCAGGTGGCCGTCACCGGTCTGGTCCAGTACTCGGCGGAAGAACTCCTCCGCCGGGCGTCGGTTCTCTTCTGTGCCCGCCGAAGGGGCCGGGTCGGGGTTGGTGTCGCCGCTCAGTGGTGTGAGGAGGCGGAGCAGGGCCGATGCCCGCTTCATGCGGGCGCGCAGGGCGTTTACGGTGCGGGCGCGGGGGTCGTCGCTGTCGGGTGAGAGTGAGAGGGCTTCGATGATGCTTTCGGCGTTGATCCAGCCCTCGGGCAGGAATCGGGCGAGCCCGGCGGCGAGGTAGGCGCCCTGCATGAGGGTTGGGGCGCCGGGCATCTCGGGCAGGCCGGCCCGGCGCCGGTAGGGCTCGGGGAGCGAGGCGACGGTGATCGCGCCGAGGAGCGGTCCGGCGACAGCGCGGCCGGCCGCCCACAGTGTCGGCACGCCGTCGAGCAGCGCAGGGGCGGGCAGGTGGTCGAAGAGCCGGTAGAGGATGACGCGGGCCGCCTCGGTGTTCTCCAGCTCGTTTTCGACGACCCGGTCGAAGTACCGCCAGAAGTCGTTCAGGTCCTCGGGGAGTTCCGCGGCGTCGCCGTCCAGCGCGGCGAGGAACGCGCGGTACTCGGCGTACATCCGCTCCATCGTGTCCTGGTCGAGCGGCTGGCCGCTCAGCCGGCACATGGTGACTGCGCTCTCGAAGAGGGTGGCGACCACCCAGGCGCGGGTCGCGCGGTCCATCGCGTCGTAGGCGCGGCCGCGGGAGTCGGAGCCGCTCATGCGGGCGTGCAGCCGGTTGAGCCGGGCGGCCTCCCGTTCGCGTACCGCTGGGTCGGTGCCGAACATGCGCCGCATGCTGAGGAAGGTGTTGCGCAGTCGGCGCCAGGGGTGGGCGACGAAGGTGGAGTTGTCGACGAGGGCGGCGCCGATCTGCGGGTGAGCGGCCTCCAGTACGGTGGCGCGGATCATGGCCAGGGCCCAGCGCGGGTCGTCGAAGAAGGCGCTGAACTGCGATTTCGGGCCGAACAGGGATGCCTCGTCGGCCGTTCCCGTGGTTTCGGTGGTCATGATGGGTCTCCGTTCGTCCGGGCGGGCACGCCGCCGAAGCGGCGGTCTCGGTGCCGGTAGGTGTGCAGGCAGGCGAGGAAGTCGGGAGCCCGGAAGTCCGGCCAGAGCGCCTCGGGGAAGATCCACTCGGCGTAGGCGACCTGCCAGAGCATGAAGTTGGAGATGCGCTGCTCACCGGAGGTGCGGATGACCAGATCCACATCGGGGGTGTCGGGGAAAGGCAGGTGGTCCGCGAAGATCCGCTCGGTCACCTCGTCGGCGGGCGTCCCGCTGCGGATCAGCGACCTTGCGGCCTCGACGATGTCCCGACGCCCGCCGTGGTCGAAGGCGACGGTCAGCGTCATCCCCCGGTTGTCGGCCGTCAGCGCCGCCAAGTCGTCGAAGTCCTGGGCCAGTTCGCGGGGGATGCGCGGATCGGCGACCCCGAGGAAACGGCAGCGGATGCCGCGCGCGAGCAGCAGCGGCGCATGCTTGCGCACAACCCGGCGCACCAGACGCATCAGGAATTCGACCTCGGTGCCAGGGCGGTTCCAGTTCTCGGTGGAAAAGGCGTACAGGCTGAGCCACTCCACGCCGGCCGCCCGGGCCGCCTCGATGACGTCGATGACGGCGGTCTCCGCGGCCCGGTGACCCGCCGTACGGGGAAGCGAACGCCGCTGCGCCCAACGCCCGTTGCCGTCCATCACGCAGGCCACGTGCCGTGGCCCCGCACGCGCCGCCCCCTCGTCCCGCCGCTGCCCGCCGGGTCCGCCACCGCGCTGTCGCCCGCCCGGCCGGTCCTCCGTCACCGCGCGTGCGCGCGGCACGCCATGGTCCGTCACGCCCGGCCCCGTCCCGTCCGGAGCGGCACGACCGGCCGAACCGCGCTCGGTCACGCCCACCCTGCCTCGCCGCTCCCGCCTCGCCCACGCCCCACCGGCGCGTTCCCTCCCGGGAGTCTGACAGCGCGAAAGGGCCCTGACCGGCCGAACGAGTGGCCGTCACCCTTGACTCGTACGATCGAATCTGTCCGAGTGCTAGAGCGGCGAACTCGCGCACAGGTCCTTTCAAAGCTCCAATCGATGCGCGGGGTGGAGCGTGACCGCGTCCAAGAATCCGCGAACTCGCGCGCTTCCCGACCGCTCCAAGGCGGACAAGGACCCGGCGGACCGGCTGTCCGTGCCGGCAGACCAGTGCAAATACGCCGCAGACTGGGTGGCCGACAAGCTCCGCTGGAAACTGACACGACCTCGCCGCCGCCCGCGGCGAGGTCAACCTGCGCGGCCTGCACCAGGTTGACGTCTACGAGGCCGGGCTACCCGAAGACGTCACCCTCACCACGCTGATCGGATGACTACGCCCACCGGACCAGGCGAGTCGACCGCCACCTCGACGAGGTGCTCGATGACATGCAGATCACCTGCACGTTGCGATCCTCGGTCGGTCTTCGTGGACGAGCCGCGCGAGATCTTCGAAGTGGCGGTCGCCCTCCAAGGCGGCCGAGGATCGCAACGATGACCTTTCCGGCCTCGGCATCCGCCATCAGGGAGTGGCGGTCGCCTTCCGGGGCAATGTGCCGACAGCCGTCCGCGCCTCGTCTCGTTCTGGCGATTACTGCGTGACCTGTGCGTGCCGGTCGCGTTCATCGGCCATGCGAAGCGAAAGATCATCACGTGTGGCCGCTGGATCTGGTGTGCTCCGGGGACCGGCATCTCGGTAGCGTGACCATCTGATGCATGGAGTGTCCATGTGTCCGGCTGGTCAGTGCGACGGCTTCCGGCGGAGAGTGACGAGGCTGCGATGAGTGAACTGGCGAAGCCCGAGGTCGACGTTCCGGAGGGTGACGCTCCTACCGAGCTGACCATCCGGGACCTGGTCGTCGGGGACGGGGCTGAGGTGAAGCCGGGCATGGTGGTCAGGGTCCACTATGTCGGGGTGACCTTCGAGACCGGGAAGGAGTTCGACGCCTCCTGGGACCGGGGCCGGCCGCTCAAGTTCGCTCTGGGCAGTGGCAAGGTCATCAAGGGCTGGGACCGGGGGGTGAGGGGGATGAAGGTCGGCGGTCGGCGCGAGATCATCGTTCCCCCGCGTCTCGGCTACAACAATCAGTCGCCCTCGCCGTTGATCCCGGCGGGCTCGACCCTGGTCTTCGTGGTGGACCTGCTGGACTCGTATTCCAGCACAACCGGGTGGAGCAACGCCTGGTGACCTGGCCGCTCCTCCCCTGCGGCGTGCCGCATCGTCCCCCGGGGGCGGCGCCGCCGTGCTCCTCGCTGCCGCTCCTGCTTCCGCCTCCGCAGCGTCCGAACGGTTCCGCTGCGACTCAGTGACCGCCGAAGTCCACAAGGCGACCGACTGCCTCAACGGCCTGCCCGGCGCCGCCGCCCGGACGTCTGAACCCGGCGGCCGCGCTCGGCAAACGGGGGAGGTCCCCGTCGGAATCCAGCTCGTCGCACTGCCGATCACAGCCGAGACGGCCCCCAGCAGCAGCACATTGCGCAAGCCGATACGGACCTCCGAACGCACGGAAGGCCGCCCTCCCGTAAATGAGAGAACGGCCTCCGACCTGCCATAAGGCTGGTCGGGACGACAGGATTTGAACCTGCGACCCCTTGACCCCCAGTCAAGTGCGCTACCAAGCTGCGCCACGTCCCGGTGCGCTCACTCACGGTGACCCGCGTGATCGCGCGATCAGCACTTTACCCCACGTCCCCGGGCAGCCCGAAAGAGGGCGTGGGCGGGGGGACAATCGGGCGTATGGGAGACGCCGCAGGGACAGGAGCACGGGACCGGGACGCCGAGGGGCGGGCGCGCAACGCGCGGCCGCGGGACGGACTGGGGCGGCCGCTGCCGTACGGCGCGCTCGGCGTGGAGCGGCAGCCCGAGGGGGTCGTACGGACTCCGGAGCAGACGGTCGCCGAGGCGCAGGCGCTGCTGGACGCCGGGAAGCCCTTCCACGCGCACGAGGTGTTCGAGGACGCCTGGAAGTCGGGGCCCGAGGCGGAGCGGACGCTGTGGCGGGGGCTGGCCCAGCTCGCGGTGGGGCTCACGCACGCGGCGCGTGGCAACGTGACCGGCGGGGCGCGGTTGCTGCGGCGCGGCGCGGGCGCGGTCGAGGAGTGGGCGTCCCTGGGCGGGGTGCGGCGGCCGTACGGGATCGACGCCGAGGGGCTCGCGGGGTGGGCGCGGGAGCTGGCCGGGCGGGTGGAGGGCGGCGGCGGGAGCGTCGACGCGAGAGGCGAGGCGCCCCGGCTGCGCGGCGCCCGGTAGTACCGGGGTGACCCGCTGTCAGTGGGATGCGGCAGACTCGGGAGCGTGCGAAAGATTCATGTCATCGGTATCGGCGCGGGCGACCCCGACCAGCTCACCCTCCAGGCGGTCCGGGCGCTGAGGAGCACGGACGTGTTCTTCCTCCTCGACAAGGGCGAGGTCAAGAACGACCTGACGCGGCTGCGCCGGGACATGCTCGACACGCACCTACCGGACGGCGGTTACCGGCTGGTGGAGGCCCGCGACCCGGAGCGGGACCGGGCCGCGGGCGGCGGGGCGTACTCGCCGGCCGTCGGCGACTGGCGCAGCGCCCGCGCGGACATCTACGAGCGGCTGATCCGTGAGGAGTTGGGCGCCGACCAGACCGGCGCCTTCCTGGTGTGGGGCGATCCGTCGCTGTACGACAGCACGTTGGCGATCCTGGAGGAGGTGCTGGCCCGGGGCGCGGTGCGGTTCGCGTACGACGTGGTGCCCGGGATCAGCAGTGTCTCGGCGCTGGCGGCCCGGCACCGCACGGGGCTGAACCGGGTGGCCCGGCCGGTGCAGATCACCACCGGCCGGCGGCTCGCCGAGGGCCTGCCGGACGGTGTGGACGACGTGGTGGTGATGCTCGACGCCCACCAGGCCTTCGGCCGGTACACGGACCAGGACATCGACATCTACTGGGGCGCCTACCTCGGCACCCCGGACGAGATCCTGGTCTCCGGACCGATCGCCGAGGCCGCTCCGCGCATCGAGCGGCTGCGGGCCGAGGCCCGGGAGCGCAAGGGCTGGATCATGGACACGTATCTGCTGCGCCGCCACCCGGAGGCTCCGAAGGAGGGCTGAGCGGTATCCGGGTGGCCCGCTTCCTGCCCCGCACCGCGGCCGGCGACCACGAGGTCCGGGTCCTCGGCGGCGTCCGGGGCAGCCGGCTGAGGGACCGGGTCCGGCAGGACCTGGGTCGCCCGTCGGGCGCCGACCCGCGCGCCCGCCGTCGACGCCACCGGTAAACGGCGCTGGTCAAGGACCCGGCCGACGGATTGTCCGGATGGCCCGACCGGACGGCGAAGTCGGCGCCCGCCGCCGGGACCGGCCGGCGTCCGGGGAGGTCACGCGGGGCCGAACCCCAGCCGTTCCAGTACGCCGGCGACATCCGGTACCGCCGTCACACCGTCCGGCAGCGGAGGCCGCCGTACGACGACCACGGGCAGCGCCAGCTCCCGTGCGGCCGTGAGCTTGGCGGCGGTGGCCGCTCCCCCGCTGTCCTTCGTGACCAGGACGTCGATCAGGTTTCCCTGCAGCAGCGCGCTCTCGTCGGCCACGGTGAACGGCCCGCGCGCCAGCAGCACTTCGGTATGCCGGGGCAGAGGGGGCTCGGGGGCCTCCACGGACCGTACGACGAAGTGCCGGTCCGTGAGATGGGCGAAGGCGGACAGGCCCAGGCGGCCGGTGGTGAGGAGGACGCGGGGGCCGAAGCGGAGCAGGGCGGCGGCCGCCGCGGGCAGGGAGGGGACCGGGTGCCAGTCGTCGCCGGGGCCCGGCCGCCAGCCGGGGCGGCGCAGGACGACGAAGGGGACCCCGGTGCCCCGGGCCGCGTGTGCCGCGGTCGCGGTGATCGTCTCGGCGAAGGGGTGGGTGGCGTCCACCAGCGCGTCCACGCGATGCTCGCGGATCCAGTCGGTAAGGCCGGCCACCCCTCCGAACCCGCCGATCCGCACCTCACCGGCCGGCGAGCGGGGCCGCGTGACCCGGCCCGCGAGCGAGGTCGTGACACGGGCTCCGTCACGCGCCGACAACTCGGTGGCGAGAAGACGGGCCTCGGCGGTACCGCCGAGGATGAGGATGTGCCGGGACATGGGGGGAGCGTACGGGGTCCGCTGCCGGGGGCGGGAGCCCGGGGGCGGGAGGGAAGGGCGTCGCAGACACGCCGTGACGCGCGACGGCCACCCGGCGAAGTCGCCGGGCGGCCGTCGTGGGGCGGGACCTCCGTCAGCCCTGGCGGGCCTTGAAGCGGGGGTCCTTCTTGTTGATGACGTAGACCACGCCGCGTCGGCGGACCACCTGGGCGCCGGGCTTGGCCTTCAGCGAGCGCAGGGAATTGCGCACCTTCATGGTTCTGTTCTCCTCGGGTCGGTCACCGGGCCGGGTCAGCCGCGGGCGGCGGCGGTGCGGCCGTAACGGCGCTCGAAACGCTCCACGCGGCCGGCGCTGTCCAGGACCCGCGCCCTGCCGGTGTAGAAGGGGTGCGACGCGGACGAGATCTCCACGTCGATCAGCGGGTAGGTGTTGCCGTCCTCCCACTCGATCGTCCGGGACGAGTCGGCGGTCGACCGGGTCAGGAACGCCGTGTCCGCGGCGCGGTCCCGGAAGACCACGAGGCGGGACGCGGGATGAATGCGGGCCTTCATGGGGTTTCCTCTCTGGGCTGCTGGTGCGCTGGCGCTCGGCTTCAGCGTTCTTCGCGGAAGTCGACGTGCGCGCCGGCCACCGGGTCGTACTTGCGCAGGACCAGCCGGTCGGGGTTGTTCCGGCGGTTCTTGCGGGTCACGTAGGTGACGCCGGTCCCTGCCGTCGACTTCAGCTTGACGACGGGACGCGCGGTGCTGCGTGCCATGAGGTCCTCCTTTCGCCCACACCCGGGATCTTTGATCCGAGCATGTCATTCACGACCTCTGCAACAACGCCCCCCGCCGTCGCATTCCCGGAGTGCCGCACCGGTCGGACCAGCCCTACCCGCCCTACCCGCCGGACCGGCCCGACCGGTCAGCGCAGGAGGAGCTGCAGGCCGCCCACGACGGTCGCCGCGATGACGAGCTGCTCGAACAGCCGCTGGTTGATCCGGTGCACCGCCCATCTGCCGATGAGCGCGCCGGGGACGACGAACAGCACGAGCGCGGCGTCGAGGAGCAGCGAGTCGCCGTCGATCAGGCCGAGTCCGGCACTGAAGGGGACCTTGGAGGCGTTCACGATCAGGAAGAAGAACGCCGAGGTGCCCAGGAAGCCGAGCTTCCGGAAGCCGGCCGACAGCAGGTACATCGACATCACCGGGCCGCCCGCGTTGGCGACCATCGTGGTGAAGCCGCCGAGCACGCCGTACGAACCGGCTTTCACCCGGCCCGCCCGGGTGGTGACCGCGTCGGGGTCGTCGGGGCGGTCGGCGGTGCGGCGCCGCCACACTGTCACTCCGGCCATCAGCAGCAGGATCGCCCCGATCGAGGTCCGTACGACGCTGTCGTCGGCCCAGACCAGGAACACCGTGCCGATCACCACGCCGGCCGCGACCGCCGGGAACAGCCGCCACAGGGTGGGCCAGTGGGCGTGCCTGCGGTAGGTCGCCACGGCCAGCACGTCGCCCGCGATGAGCAGCGGGAGCAGGACGCCGGTGGAGGCGCGGGCCGGGAGGATCGCGGCGAAGACGGCGAGGCTGACGGTGTTGGCCCCGCTGACGGCGGTCTTGGAGAAACCGACGAGCAGGGTGGCGAGTGCCAGGGCGGCGAACTCCCAGCCGGATATGTGCCAGAGCGTCATCGTGTTCATGCGGGGACCGATGTTATGTCCGGACAACCGGGCGGTGTAAGTACCGTCTCGCCGGTTGACCCCGGCACGGGGACGGGCGCCCTCCTGGGAGACGGGCGCCGCCCAGACCCCCGCTTCGCCCCCGGACATGGCCGTGTGCGTTTGCCGTCGTGTCCTGAGGGCACCCGCGCAGCCATGACGGCACAGCTCAGAAGGGAGATGCGCACCATGTCCGTGGTGAAGAGCACACTGCCCGACGAGGCGCTCCGGGTCACCGGGAGCGCTCTCCAGGAGACCCTGGTGGACCTGCTCGGACTGTCCCTGGTCGGGAAGCAGGCGCACTGGAACATCGTCGGGCCGCGATTCCGCTCGATCCACCTCCAGCTCGACGAGGTCGTCGCCACCGCGCGCGCCTACTCCGACACCGTCGCCGAGCGCGCCGCCGCCCTGGGCGTGCCGCCGGACGGTCGCCCGGAGACCATCGCCGCGGCCTTCGCGCTGCCCGGCGCCAAGGACGGCTGGCTGCGTGACGACGAGGTCGTCGACCTGATGGTGCGGAGCCTGGAGGCGGCGATCGGCCGGCTGCGCGAGCGCATCGCCGCGACCGACGAACCCGACCCGGTCACCCAGGACCTGCTGATCTCCCTCACCGCCGAGCTGGAGAAGCAGCGCTGGATGTTCGCGGCCGAGAACAACTGAGCCGTCGGAGGGCTCACTTGGGCCCTTCCGGTACGTCCGCGTCGAGCGCCGCCGTCCGCAGGGCGGCCGCCACCCTGGTGACCGCCTCGGCCGGCGGATGCGGCAGCCGGGCCAGCAGCTGGCGGCGCTGCTCCTGCGGCCCGCCGCGCACGGGCAGGATCCGGACACCCGGCGGCAACGCCGAGGCGAGGGCGGCCGGCATGGTGGTCAACCCGCAACCGGCCGCGACGAGCTGGAGCTTGGCCAGCCAGTCCCGCGCGACGTGGGCGATCTCCGGCCGCTCGTCCAGGCCGGGCCACACACCCATCAGCCGGTCCTCGCCGGAGGCGGAGCCGGCGATCCAGCGCTGCCCGCGCAGGTCGGCCACGTCGACGAAGTCGCCGCGCGCCAGCGGGTGACCGGCCGGCAGCGCGAGACACAGGGCGCGTTCACCGAGGGTCTCGAGCACCAACGGGGGCGATTCGGCGTCCGGCGCCCGGAACGGGGGCGCCGAGGCCAGCAGCGCCAGGTCGATGCTGCCGGCGCGCAGCGCACGCACCAGCGCGGGGGTGGTTCCCTCGCGGCCGACGACCTGGAGTGCGGGGTCCGTCCGGCGAAGCGCGGTCAGGGCGCGCGGGACCAGCGTGGCGCCCGCGGTGGGGAACCAGCCGAGGCGGACCGTCCCGCCCTCCGCGGGCAGCCCGGACAGTTCCCTCGCGGTCGCCTCGATCTCGTCGAGCACGGTCGTCGCGCGCCGCATGACGACACGGCCGGCCGCGGTGAGCCGTACTCCGTCACGCCGCCGCTCCAGCAGCCCGGCGCCCGCCGCCCGCTCGATCGCGGCGATCTGCCGGGAGACCGCCGACTGGGTGTAGCCCAGCGAGGCCGCGGCGGCGGTGAAGGTGCCCTGTTCGGCGACCGCGCGGAAGACCCGCAGCGCGGTCAGTGACACATCATTGAAGTCCATGACGTCTACGCATACTACTGATGCGTTACTCCCGTTGGACTCATGGCCACGGCGTTCCTAGCGTGGGACGTATGAACGCTTCCCGCATCGCTCTCGTCACCGGCGCCAACCAAGGACTCGGCCGCGCCCTCACCGAAGGACTCGCCGCCCGGCTGGGCCCGGACGACCTGGTCCTGCTCACCGGACGCGACCCCGGGCGGGTGGCGGACGCCGCCGCCGAGGTCACCCGGCGGCCCGGAACGCGCGCCCGCGTCGAGGGCCGGGTCCTGGACGTCACCGACACCGACGCGATCGCCCGGCTCGCCGACGAGCTGGGGGCCCGGTACGGCGGGGCCGACATCGTCGTCTCCAACGCGGTCGCCCGGGTACTGCCCGGGGACTCGCAGTCCGCGCGGGCCGACGAGTTCATCGACGTCTCGAACACCGCCACCCACGCGATCCTGCGCTCCTTCGGCGCCGTCCTGCGCACGCGCGGCCGGCTGCTCGTGGTGGCCAGTTCCCTCGGCACCCTCGGCCACCTCGACCCCCGGCTGCACCACCTGTTCGACGGCGCGAGCCTCGACCAGGTCGAGTGCGCCGTCGAGTCCTGGCGCAGCGCCGTCCACCACCGCACCGCCACGGAGGCGGGCTGGCCGGTCTGGCTGAACGTGCCCTCGAAGGTGGCCCAGGTCGCGGCGGTCCGCGCGGTCGCCGCCGAGCGCCGGGAACAGGATCTGGCGAACGGCACCCTGGTCGCCTCCGTCTGCCCCGGCATGGTCGACACCGCCACTTCCCGCCCCTGGTTCAGCGACCACAGCGGGGCCCAGTCCCCGGCCGAGGCCGCCCGCGCGGTGCTCGACCTGGTCTTCGCCGAGGACGTCGACCCCGATCTGTACGGCGAGCTGATCCGCTTCGGCAAGCCGCTGCCCTGGCACGAGGGCACGCCCCTGGTGGAGCAGGACCGTCTCGTGACCCCGTGAGCTCCGGGCCCAGCGCGGTCCGGCGGCGCGGCCGCGTCCGGCGGACCGCACCCCACGCCGGTCCGGCAGCACGGCCTGGTCCGGCGGACCGCACCCCACGGCACGGCCGGGGCTCCCGTGACAGGACGATCACCGGACGGCAGAATTGTCGGCCACGGCGTGGTCGTGGCAGGGCGGACGGCTGCCGGGCGCGGCGGCGGGCCGCCGGGGCCGACTCCCCGGCGGAGGTGGCGCAGTTCGGCGTGCTCGCCGTGCAACCCTGACCGGGACGCGTGCATCCGAGCCCGTCGAGGAGGACGTCGTATGCCACCCCTGGCCGCCCCCGTACCCGGTGGGAGCCCCGGCGATCTCGCCCGGGCCCATGCCCTCGCCCACGAACTGTCCGCGCAGGGCGTACGCGGGATCGTGCTGGCCTTCGTGGACACCGCCGGGATCTGCAGGGCGAAGACGGTCCCCTGGCAGGGGCTCCAGCCGGCGGTGGCCTGGGGTGTCGGCATGTCCCCGGTGTTCGACACCTTCCTGGCGAACGACGCGATCGTGCGCACCGACGTGCTCGGCTCACCCGACGGTGATCTGCGCCTCTACCCGGATCTGGACCGGCTGGTGGTCCTGGCCGGGCAGCCCGGCTGGGCCTGGGCGCCCGTCGACCGGATCACCCAGGAGGGTGAACGGCACCCCGGGTGCGGCCGCACCTTCCTGCGCCGGATCGTCGCCGACGCCGAGGACCGGCACGGCCTCACCTTCAGGGCGGGCATCGAGATCGAGTGGGTGGTCGGCCGGGCCGCCGCGCCGGCCGACGAGTTCGTGCCGGCCACGTCGGGCCCGGCGTACGGCGCGGCCCGGCAGATCGAACTGAGCGACTACACCGCCGACCTGCTCGCGGCCTTCGAGAAGCAGGAGGTGCCGGTCGCCCAGTTGCATCCCGAGTACGCGCCGGGCCAGTTCGAGCTCTCCACCGGCGCCCTGGACCCGGTGGCGGCGGCCGACCAGAGCGTGCTGGTACGGCAGACCATCCGCGCCGTCTCGCAGAAGTACGGCCTGCGGCCCTCCTTCTCCCCGGCCGTCGCCGAGCGGGGCGTCGGCAACGGCGGCCACCTCCATCTCTCCCTGTGGCGCCACGGCGTCAACCTGCACGCCGGGGGCGAGGGCCGGTACGGCATGACGGCGGCGGCGGAGTCCTTCATCGCCGGGCTGCTGACGCACCTGCCGGCGCTGACGGCGGTGACCGCGCCGAGCCCGGCCAGCTACCTGCGGCTCAAGCCCTCCCAGTGGGCGGGCGTGTTCACGGCCTGGGGCCGGGAGACCCGGGAGACCGCGGTCCGGGTCGTCACCGGCACGGCCGGCCACCAGAGCCAGGACGCCAACCTGGAGATCAAGCCGGTCGACCTGGCCGCGAACCCGTACCTGGCCCTCGGCTGCGCCATCGCCGCCGGACTCGACGGGCTCGCCTCGGCCGCGCCGCTGCCCGAGGAGGTCGCGGACGACCCGGCCCGGCTGATCCCGGACGAGGCGGTGGCCCGGGGCGTGCGCCGGCTGCCAGCCTCGCTCCCCCAGGCCGTGGAGGAGTTCCGCGAGGACAAGGTGCTGCGCACCGCGCTCGGCCCGGTCCTCGCGGACGCCGTGATCGCCGTACGCGAGGGCGAGACGGCTGCCGTGGCCGGCCTGGACGACGCCGGGGTGGCGGCGGCCTACCGCTGGAAGTACTGATGCCGGGACCGATCCGGGAAGTCCTCGACGCGCTCCCTCTCGTCGACCACCACTGCCACGGCGCGGTCACCGCCGACCTCACCGGGCCGGAGTTCGAGTCGCTGCTCACCGAGGGCGAGGTCTGGCCGGGCGTCTCGCCGTTCGACAGCCCGGCCGGCATCGCCGTGCGACGGCACTGCGCGCCCCTGCTCGACCTGGACCGGCACGCGCCGGCCGCCGACTACCTGGCCCGCCGTGCCGAGCTGGGCTGGCAGGAGGTCAACCGCCGGTTCCTGGCGGCCGCGCACACGGAGACGTTCTGCGTGGACACCGGCTACGCCCCGCACCCGGTCACCTCCCCCGCCGAACTCGCGGCGGCGGCCGGCGCCGACGCGTACGAGGTCGTACGTCTGGAGAGCATCGCCGAGGAGGTGGCCGTCCGGGGCATCGAGGCGGCCGAGTACGCGGCCGCCTTCCGGGCGGCGGCCGAGGAGGCGGTACGGCGGCCGGGGGTGGTCGCCGTCAAGTCGGTGGCCGCCTACCGCACCGGCTTCGCGCTGGACCCGGCGCGGCCGACGTCCTCCGAGGTGACCCGCGCGGCCGGGCTGTGGTTCTCCCGGGGCGGCAGGCTCACGGACCCGGTGCTGATGCGTCATCTGCTGTGGACCGCCGTCGGTCTCGGGCTGCCGCTCCAGCTCCACGCCGGTTTCGGGGATTCGGACCTGCGGCTGCACCACGCGGACCCGGCCCTGCTCACCGACTGGCTGCGGCTGACCGTCGGCACCGTCCCGGTGCTCCTGCTGCACTGCTGGCCCTACCACCGCCAAGCCGCCTATCTGGCCGCGGTGTTCGAGCATGTGCACCTCGATGTCGGGCTCACCCTGCACCACGTGGGTCCGGCCCGGGCCGCGGCGGTGCTTGCGGAGGCGATGGAGATCACCCCGTTCCGCAAACTGCTGTACAGCTCGGACGCCTATGGTGTGGCCGAGTTCCACCACCTCGGCGCGCTGTCCTTCCGGCAGGGGCTGGCCGGAATGCTCCAGGACCGGGTGGACGCCGACGAACTGAGCCCGGCCGACGCGGTGCGGATCGCCGCCTGGACGGGACGCGACAACGCCCGTCGCCTCTACGGACTTCCCGCCTCCGACTCCGACCCCGGCCGCGACTGACCGCGCGCCCCGCCCGGAAAGTATGATCAAGCAATGTCTGACATGACCGAAACCACGCCCGGTTGGCTGTCCTCCGACGAGCTGGAGATGGCTCGCGCCCGCATGCCGATCCTGTACGTGGAGGCCGTGCCCGTGCGCGTCGACGACAGCGGCGAAGTCACCAGCATCGGGCTGCTGCTCCGTATCGGCCCGGACGGCACGGTCAGCCGGACCCTCGTCTCCGGCCGTGTCCTGCACCACGAGCGGGTCCGCGACGCCCTGCTGCGCCATCTGGAGAAGGACCTGGGCCCGGTCGCGCTGCCCCGGGTGCCGGCCTCGCTGCAGCCGTTCACGGTGGCCGAGTACTTCCCGACGCTGGGTGTCACCCCGTATCACGACCCGCGTCAGCACGCGGTGTCGCTGGCCTACATCGTGCCGGTCACCGGTGACTGCCGGCCCCGGCAGGACGCCCTGGACCTGGTGTGGTTCAGTCCGCAGGAGGCGGTGCTGGAGGCCGTGCAGAGCGAGATGCCCGGCGGCCACGGGGTGCTGCTGAAGCAGGCCCTGGCCCATGTGGGGTTCGTGAGCTAGGAAGCCCCCCGGGCACCCGACCGGAGTGCCGCCGACGGCGGGTCGGCCGCGTTGTCCGGCGGTGCGGCGAACCCCGCCGGACCGCGGCGCGCCGGGCCTGAGGGCGCGGCGCCGGCGCGCCTGCGGGTGCCGTTCGGGATGTCCTGCTCGGTCCAGATGCACTTGGCGTCGCTCAGGTAGCGAGCCCCCCAGCGCCGGGACAGCGCGGCGACCAGTTGCAGGCCGCGGCCGCCCTCGTCGGTGTAGGTGGCCTGGCGGATGCGCGGGGCGCTGAGGCTGCCGTCGTAGACCTCGCAGGTCAGGATGCGGCTGCGCAGCAGCCGTAGCCGCATGGGCCCCCTGGCGTGCCGGATCACGTTGCCGACCAGCTCGCTCACCAGGAGTTCGGTGGTCATCGTGAGCTCGTCCAGGCCCCACCGGGAGAGCTGGTCGCGGACGAGTTCCCGGGCCCGGCCGGCCGCCCGGGGATCGTCGGGCAGGCCGAAGGAGGCGATGTCGTCGGCGGGCATGGCCCGGGTGTGGACGATGAGCAGGGCCGCGTCGTCGGTGGTCCGCTCCCGGTCCGGCAGCAGCTCCGTGACGACCGTGTCGCACAGCTCCTCCACGCCCCGGACGTCGGTCTCCTGGTCGGCGCCGGTGCAGCGGGCCGGGCGGACCCCGGCCCCGGCCAGCACGCGCATCAGTTCGGCCAGTCCCTGCTCGGCGTCATGGGCGTCGGATTCGATGAGCCCGTCGGTGCACAGCACGACCAGGCTCCCGTCGGCGAGCGGGAGTTCGTGGACGGCGAACGGCGGGGTGGCGGCGCCGAGCGGCGGATCGGGGCTCACGACGGGGCTCTGCACGGTGCCGTCGGGATGCACGAACACCGGCGGCGGATGCCCGGCGAGGGAGTAGCGGCAGGTCCGGCCGACCGGGTCGTAGACGGCGTAGAGACAGGTGGCGTAGAAGTCCTCTCCCAGGTCGCTGACCAGGTCGTTGAGGTGGCCCAGCAGCTCGTCCGGGGCCATGTCGAGATCGGCGAGGGTGCATACGGCGGTGCGCAGCCGGCCCATGGTGGCGGCCTCGGCGATGCCGTGGCCCATCACGTCGCCGATCACCAGGGCGACCCGGTCGGCGGAGAGCGGGATCACGTCGAACCAGTCGCCGCCCACCTGTTCGCCCTGGCCCGCCGGCAGGTAGCGCGCGGCAGCGACGGCGGCGGGCAGCCGCGGCAGCGCCCGGGGCAGCAGGGCGCTCTGCAGTTCCTGCGCGCGGGCGTGCTCCAGGTCGTACAGCCGGGCCCGCTCCAGCGCCTGGCCGACCATGGTGCTGAGGGTGGTCAGGTGGGCGCGGTCCTCTTCGCTGAAGGGGCGCGGCTGGTCGTAGGACAGGACCGAGACCCCGACGGCCCGCCCGGAGGCGACCAACGGCAGGAAGGCCCATGCCGTCTTCGGCGAGGTCCCCATCATGATCTTGTCGACGACGGCGGGATAGCGCTCGTACATCTGGGCGGGCGACTCGATGAACTGCGGCCTGTGGGTGCGCAGCACGTCGGTCATGGGCATGCCGGAGACGAGCGGGCCCTCGAACCGCTTCACGTAGCCCACCGGGTAGCCGGCCTCGCCGACCCTGGTCAGCCTGCCGTTCTCGTACATGCCGACGATCAGCCCGTCGGCGCCGAACGGTGACAGGACGTACTGGGCCAAGGCCCGCACCACGTCCTGGACGGTCACGGCCTCGGCGAGCGTCGCGGTCAGCTCCACCGTCCGGACCGCGCGCTCGTGCACGGGTGCGAGTTCCCGGGGCGGTGGCTTCCCCACGGCCCACTCCAGGCGCTCGGCGGTCCAGGCCGCCACCGCGTGCAGGAAGGACAGCTGTACGTCGTCGGGCTCGTCGGTTGCGGAAAGCAGCACCGAGAGCACGCCGACGGGGCCCTCGGGCCCGGTCAGGGGGACGGCCACCGTGCCGGCCGCCCCGGTTCCGAGGCCGTCCCCGGCCACCTGGACGGGGACACCGCGCCGCAGGGCACAGGACGGGGGCGCGTCCTGTGCCTCGCGCAGCTCCCTCCAGGCGCGCGCCGCCTCGGTGTCGACGCCGTCCACCGCCACCAGGGACAGCCGGCCCGCGCCGGGGTCCCACCGGTGCAGGAGGGCGCCCCGCCCGCCGACACTCGCCGTCGCCTGCCGCAGGGCCAAGGCCAGCGTCCGCGCCCGCGCCGACCCGGGCGGGGACGACTCGGGTTCGGCCCCTTCCGGGTGGTTCGGGCACATAACGACAGGTTAACGCGGCAGGTCGGAACGACCACCGGGGCAGGGGGATGTGGCTTTGCGGGGCACGGGGTGCGGCCATCGGTGGGTGCGTGCGCCGTGGAGCGGCCGGCGCCCGGCGCGGCCGGTTCGGCGTGGGTGGTGCGGGTGAGCCGGCAGCTGGGTTCGGCTCTTCTTCCGCCGAAGCAGGGATGCGGACATCCGGTTTCCGCCCCGTCTTCGGACTGTCCGGGGCACCGGGGGACGCGACCGTCCGCCCTGCGGGCGGATATGGTGCCGCAGTCCCGTGGTCCGCACCGTCACAGAAGGCCTTGGCGCAGGGCGAAGGCGACGGCGTGGACTCTGTTGCGCAGACCATGCCGCACGATCACCTCGTGGATGATGTATTTGACGGTCCGTTCCGAGTAGTGCAGAGCCGCGGCGATCTCCGCGGTGCTGGAGCCCGCGGCGAGCTGCCGTAGTACCGCGAGTTCCCTGGCCGTGAAGAGCGACGATGCGTCGTTCGCGCCGCCGCTCCGGTCGTTCCACCGGCGGGTACGGACCTGCTCCAGCGGTGGTCCGGGCAGCGGCGCGGCGCCGCGGGCCACCGCGCACAGCATCTCGGTGATGTCCGCGAGGGTGGTCCGCTCGCGGGGCGTGAAGGCCACGGGACCCGGTCCGGCCGCTCGGGCGAGTTGCTCGGCGGTGGGCCTGTCGGCCAGGAGGACGAGCCGGGGCGCCTCAGCGGGACCCTCCGGGAGGTAGGGCTTCAGCGCCGAGAGCGTCCCCTCCCCCAGCTCGGCCGTGATGACGAGCAGGACGCCCGGATTCTCCTCGGCGCCCGCCGGCAGTACGCGCAGGCGTTCATCAGCGGCGAGATGTGCTTCAACGCCCTGCGCGGTCAGCCTGTCCTCTGCCAGAACGACCACCTGCACGGGTCGCGGCGGTCCGGAGCCGCTCACCTGGCGTCCTTCGGCAGGAGTCAAAGGGTCTTGACCTGCCCGCCGTCGATGACGATCTCGGCTCCGGTGATGTTGGCGGCGAGCGGGGAGACGAGGAAGAGGGTGAGGTCGGCGATTTCGTGCGCCTCGGTGATCCGTCCGGACGTGATGCCCATGCTCTGCGGTACGACGACGTCCAGCGCCTCCTG
>NZ_JBFBJL010000038.1:0-89694 GCF_040686075.1 Streptomyces sp. NPDC086519 | reverse complement strand
ATCATGGACCCGGTCTACGGCTACCAGGTCACCAACGTCGAGGCGTCCATGTCCTCGCCGTCGTCCCTGCTGCACTGGACCCGCCGGATGATCGAAATCCGCAAGCAGAACCCCGCCTTCGGACTCGGGTCCTACACGGAGCTCCAGTCCTCCAACCCGGCCGTGATCGCGTTCCTGCGCGAGTACGAGGACGACCTCGTCCTGTGCGTGCACAACTTCTCCCGGTTCGCCCAGCCCACCGAACTCGACCTGCGGGCCTACGACGGCCGGCACCCGGTCGAGCTGATCGGCGCGGTGCGCTTCCCCGCCATCGGTGAACTGCCGTATCTGCTCACCCTCGCGGGGCACGGCTTCTACTGGTTCCGGCTCTCCCGAGTCGACTCCCGCATCGGCCGTAGGCGCTGAGCGTGCGGAGCCGAGGAAAGGACGCGTCACCATGACGAAGACCGTTGACCCGCCCCGGAGCACGACCGCGGGCCTGGACCGGGCGCTGGTCTCACTGGGCGGGCTGCTGCGCGACTGGCTGCCCCGGCAGCGCTGGTTCGCGGGCAAGGACCGGCCCGTCACAGAGCTGTCCGTGCTGTCCGTGACCGAACTCTTCCCCGGCTGCCTGCACCTGCTCGTCCACGCCGACCACTCCCCCGGCGGGGACGCCGCCCCGTCCGGCGACTGCTACCAGTTGCTGCTCGGCGTCCGCGAACACCGCGCGCCCAGGCTGGAGCGGGCCTGCATAGGCCGGGCCGCGGAGGGCCCGCTGGCCGGGCTCGCGGTCTACGACGCCCTGCACGACCCGCACGCCGCCGGACTGCTCCTGGAACGGCTGCGCATACCCGGCACGGCGGGCCCGCTGCGCTTCGAGACGGCCCCGCGGGCCCGGATACCCGGTGGACTCGCGCCGCGGCTGCTGGACGCCGACCAGTCCAACTCCTCCCTGGTGTACGGCGACTCCTACATCCTGAAGGTGTTCCGGCGGATCCAGCCCGGCGTCAACCCGGACCTGGAGGTGCCCGGCGCGCTGGCCGCGCAGGGCTGCGCGCGGGTACCGGCGCCGGTGGCCTGGTTCCGGACCACCGAGCCGAGCCCGGCGACGCTCGGGGTGCTGCAGCCCTTCCTGCCGAACGCGGCCGACGGCTGGACCCTCGCCCAGCGCGCACTCGCCGCCGAGGACGACTTCACCACCGAGGCGCACGAGCTGGGCCGGGCCACCGCGGAGGTGCATCTCGCGCTCGCCGCCGCCCTCCCGTCCGCCGTCCACGACGAACACCGCCGCACCGCCGAGGCGATGTCGGCACGGCTGGAAGCGGCCGCGCACGCGGTCCCGGCACTGCGGCCGTTCGTCCCCGGGCTGCGCGGCGCCTTCGACGCGCTGGCCACCTGTGGCACCGGGCCGCTCGCCCAGCGGATCCACGGCGATCTCCATCTCGGGCAGGTGCTGCGGGCCGACCACGAATGGTTCGTCATCGACTTCGAGGGCGAGCCGTCCCGGCCGCTCGCCGAGCGGCGCAGCGCCCAGTCGCCGGTGCGGGACGTCGCCGGGATGCTGCGGTCCTTCGACTACGCGGCCCGGCAGCGCCGCCCCTGGCGCCCGGAGTGGGCCCGCCGCTGCCGGGAGGCCTACTGCGCGGGTTACGCTGCCCGGGCCGGCTGGGACCCGCGCGAGACGCACGCGCTGCTGCGCGCCCATGAGACGGACCGCGCGGTGTACGAGGTGGTGTACGAGGCCAGGCACCGGCCGGCCTGGCTTCCGGTTCCGATGGCCGCGATCGAGCGGCTCGCCCGCTGGAGAGGCTGACGTCATGGCACTGCGCGACTCCTCGCTCCCGGAGCCCTCCGGCCCCTGCCGTCGTACGGCCCCGCCCCTGGACGCCGCCGACCGCGGGCGCCTGCTCGCGGGCGCCCACCACGATCCGCACGCCCTGCTCGGCGCCCGCCCGGTGGACGGCGGCACTCTGTTCCGCGCGCTGCGCCCGCACGCCCGCGCCGTGACCGTGCTGGCCGACGGGGTGCGCAGCCCCCTGGCCCCGGAGGGCGACGGGCTCTTCGCGGCCGTGCTGCCCTACGCCGAGGTCCCATCGTACACGCTCCTCGTCGAGTACGGGGACGGGCAGGACGGCGTGCACGAGGTCCACGACCCGTACCGCTTCCTGCCCGCGCTCGGTGAGTTCGACCTGCACCTGATCCGGGAGGGGCGGCACGAGCAGCTGTGGAAGGCGCTCGGGGCCGAGCCGATGACCCATGACGGGGTGGCCGGCACCCGGTTCACCGTATGGGCGCCGAACGCCCAGGGGGTGCGGGTCGCCGGGGACTTCACGTGCTGGGACGGCACGCAGTACCCGATGCGTTCGCTCGGCGCGGCCGGGGTGTGGGAGGTGTTCTTGCCGGGGGTGGGCGAGGGCGCCCGGTACAAGTTCGAGATCACCTCCCGGTACGGCGGCCGGTTCCTCAAGGCGGACCCGATGGCCCGGCGGACGGAGGTACCGCCCGCGACCGCGTCGATCGTGACGGTGTCCCGGCACGAGTGGGCGGACGCCCAGTGGATGGCGCACCGCGGTGACGTGCCGGTGCACGAGGCGCCGTTCTCGGTCTACGAGGTGCACCTGCCGTCCTGGCGCCCCGGCCTGACCTACCGTCAGCTGGCCGAGGAACTGCCCGCGTACGTCAGCGACCTGGGCTTCACGCACGTCGAGTTCATGCCGGTCGCCGAGCATCCCTTCGGCGGCTCCTGGGGCTACCAGGTCACCGGCTTCTACGCGCCGACCTCCCGGCTCGGCACCCCCGACGACTTCAGGTACCTGGTCGACGCCCTGCACCGGGCGGGCATCGGCGTGATCATGGACTGGGTGCCGGCCCACTTCCCGAAGGACGAATGGGCGCTGGCCCGCTTCGACGGGGACCCGCTGTACGAGCCCGGGGACGAGCGGCGGGCCGAGCATCCGGACTGGGGGACCTACGAGTTCGACCTCGGCCGGGTGGAGGTGCGCAACTTCCTGGTCGCCAACGCCGTGTACTGGTGCGAGGAGTTCCACATCGACGGGCTGCGCGTCGACGCGGTCGCCTCCATGCTCTACCTGGACTACTCGCGGGACTCCGGGCAGTGGACGCCCAACGTGTTCGGCGGGCGCGAGGACCTGGACGCGGTGGCGTTCCTCCAGGAGATGAACGCGACCGTGTACCGGCGGGCGCCGGGCGTGGTGACCATCGCCGAGGAGTCCACCGCGTGGGACGGGGTGACCCGGCCGACCGACAGCGGCGGTCTGGGCTTCGGGCTGAAGTGGAACATGGGCTGGATGCACGACTCGCTGGAGTACATCCGGCACGAGCCCGTCCACCGCAAGTACCACCACGACGAGATGACCTTCTCGATGGTCTACGCGTACAGCGAGAACTACGTCCTGCCGATATCCCATGACGAAGTGGTCCACGGCAAGCGGTCCCTGGTGTCGAAGATGCCCGGCGACTGGTGGCAGCAGCGTGCCAACCACCGCGCGTATCTGGCCTTCATGTGGGCCCATCCGGGCAAGCAACTGCTCTTCATGGGGCAGGAGTTCGCTCAGGGCGGCGAGTGGTCGCACGCCGACGGCCCCGACTGGTGGCTGCTCGACCCGGGGTACGGGGCCGAGGCCGATCACCGGGGTGTCCGGGATCTGGTCCGCGATCTCAACTCCGCCTACCGCGCGCGCCCCGCGCTGTGGCAGCGCGACACCGATCCGGCGGGCTTCCAGTGGGTCGTGGGGGACGCGGCCGAGGACAACGTCTTCGCCTTCCTGAGGTTCGATGCCGAGGCCCGCCCGCTGCTGGCGGTCTCCAACCTCTCCCCCGTGGTGCGTCCCGGCTACCGGCTGAGCGTGCCCAGGGGCATCCCCGTCTGGCAGGAGATCCTCAACACCGACAGTGCCCGGTACGGCGGCGGGGACGTCGTCAGCCGGGGTCCGCTGCTCGCCGACGACGGGGTTGTGCGGCTCACGCTGCCCCCGCTCGGCACGGTGTGGCTGGAGCCTGTCGCCCCGTAGCCCGTCCAGGGCCCCGGCACGTGTTTCCGCGGCCGGGGCCGGGCAGTCCGGGATGAAAGACCCCGCCGCGCCCGGTCGCGGCCCGGCCGGAGGGCGGTTCCAAGTGCTGCGTACCGTCGGAGTGGAGGAAGAACTGCTGCTGGTCCACCCGGACAGCGGGGAGCCCATGCCCTGGTCGGCCGCCGTCCTCGACCGCGCCGCCCAGGACGATCCCGGACAGGCCGTGTTCCAGATGGAGCTGTTCGGGCAGATGCTGGAGCTCGCGACCAGTCCGCAGCGGGACATGGCCGAGCTCGGCGCCGAGATCGTGCGGTGCCGCAAGGAGGCGGGCCGGCTGGCGGGCGAGATCGGGTGCGCGGTGGCTGCGCTGGCCACCTGTCCCCTGCCGGTCGACCCGGCGCTCACCCGCCACGAGCGCTACCACTGGATGGCCGGGCGGTACGGCGCCGCCATGGCGGACTGGTTCGTCTGCGGCTGCCATGTACACGTGTCGGTCGAGTCCGACGAGGAAGGGGTCGCCGTCCTCGACCGGATCCGGCCCTGGCTTCCGGTGCTGCGCGCGCTCAGCGTCAACTCGCCGTACTGGCAGGGCCGGGACTCCGGTTACGCCAGCTTCCGCAGCCGGCTGTGGGCGCGCGGCCCGTCGGCGGGGCCGACCGAGCTGTTCGGCTCGGCCGAGCGGTACCGGCGGCGGGTCGCGGACATGGTGGCCAGCGGGGTCATCCTCGACACGGGAATGGTGTACTTCGACGCGCGCCTTTCCACGCGCTACCCGACGGTGGAGATCCGGGTGGCCGACGTGTGCCTGCGGGCGGACACCACCGTCCTCGTCGCCACGCTGATCCGCGCCCTGGTGGAGACGGCCGCGCGCGACTGGCGGGCCGGACGGCCGCCGCTCGATCCCAGCGTGAGCATCCTCCGGCTGGCCTCCTGGCTGGCCGCCCGCGACGGCCTGGACCGCGACCTTCTCGACCCCGTGACCATGCGGCCCCGGCCCGCGGCCGACGTGGTGCGCGCCCTGCTGGCCCACACCGCGGACGCGCTCGCGGACAGCGGGGACACGGTGGGCGCCGAGGAGGCCGTCGCACAGCTGCTGTACAGGGGCACCGGCGCCCGCGAGCAGCGGTCGTTCCTGGAGCGCACCGGGAGTCTGCGGGGCGTCGTCGTGGAGTGTGTGCGCCGCACCCAGGGCTGAGCTTGGTCATCAGGCGGAAACGAGTTGACCGTTCCCGACACGGGCCGCACTCCCCTGGGCTACATTCGACCCGCATCGACGACAGTACTGATCGGGAGGGTAACCCTCCGTACATCCAGGAGCAGCGCATGCGCGACTACGCCCTCGCTCCGACGGCCGCTTCGACCCTGACCGGCGGGCTCGCCGACAGCATTTTCGAGACGGCGGACCGGAACCCCACACTGCCGGTACTGGCGCGCCGGCCCGAGGCCGCGGCGCGCTGGGAGGAGGTCACCGCGGCCGAGCTGCGGGACGAGGTCGTCGACCTGGCCAAGGGGCTGATCGCGTCGGGGATCTCGCCCGGGCAGCGGGTGGCCGTGATGGCGCGGACGCGCTACGAGTGGACGGTGTTCGGCCTCGCGCTGTGGTCGGTGGGGGCGGAGATCGTCCCGATCCATCCGACGTCCTCGCGGGACCAGGTCGAGTGGATCCTGCGGGACGCCGGCTGTGTGGCGGTGATGGTCGAGGACGAGCAGGCGGTGATGACCGTCGGCACCGTGTGCGCGGGGCTGCCCCGGCTCAAGCACGTGTGGCAGCTGGACGCGGACGCGCTGCCCGAGCTGGTGCGGAAGGGCGTGTTCGTCCCGCTGACCACGGTGGAGTCGCTGCGCCGGATCGTGATGCCGGACTCCACGGCGGCCATCACCTACACCTCCGGCACCTCGGGCCGCCCGCTGGGCTGCGCGCTGAGCCACCGCGGGCTGGCCTACCCCTGCGACACGCTGCTGGCGGGCTGGGGGCACACCGCGGCGCGCCAGGGCGAACAGGCCTCCGTCCTTGCCTTCCTGCCGTTCTCGCACGTGTACGGACTGATGATCATGGTGATCTGTCTGCGCGGCGGGATCCTGATGGGGCACGAGCCGGAGATGACCGAGACCGCGCTGGCCGAGGCGCTGCGCACGTTCCGGCCGACCTATCTCTACGCCGTGCCGTCGGTGCTGGAGAAGGTGTACAAGACGTTCCTGCGCACCTCCCAGCAGCACGGCCGGGGGGCCCTGTTCGAGCGGGCCGCGGAGACCGCGCGGGACTTCGCGGCGGCCCTGGAGCGGCAGCGGCTGGGCACCGGCACGGGCCCGGGCTTCGACCTGCGGCTGCAACACGCCCTGTACGAGCGGACGGTGTACCGCAAGCTGCGCGGGGCGCTCGGCGGCCGGGTGCTGCGGGCCACGTCCGGCGGCTCCTCGCTCAGCCGGGAACTCACCCTGTTCTACGAGGGCATCGGTGTGTACGTCCACGACGGCTACGGCCTCACCGAGTCCAGCGGCGGGAT
Organism: Streptomyces sp. NPDC086519; assembly: GCF_040686075.1. Classification (NCBI taxonomy): domain Bacteria; kingdom Bacillati; phylum Actinomycetota; class Actinomycetes; order Kitasatosporales; family Streptomycetaceae; genus Streptomyces; species Streptomyces sp. NPDC086519. Next base: position 83,180 of record NZ_JBFBJL010000038.1, on the reverse strand, counting down.
CACCATGCAGCCGCTGGGCCGGGAGAAGTCGGGCACGGTCGGCCAAGCCCTGCCGGGCACCCAGATCCAGGTGGCCGACGACGGCGAGATCCTGGTGCGCGGGCCGTCGGTGTTCCAGGGGTACGTCGGTGACGACTACGCGACCCGGGCCGCGCTGCGCGGCGGCTGGCTGGCCACCGGGGACATCGGGCGGCTGGACTCCGAGGGCTATCTGACCATCACCGGCCGCAAGAAGGACATCATCATCACCAGCAGCGGCAAGAGTGTGGCCCCGGCCCCGCTGGAGCAGCGGCTGCGGATGCACCCGCTGGTGCACCAGGCGGTGGTCGTCGGCGACGACCGGCCCTGTGTGGGCGCGCTGATCACCCTGGACCCGGACTTCCTCGCGCACTGGCGGGGGGCGCTGGCGGTGCCGGGCGACGCGCCCGGGCGCGAGGCACGCGAGGAGAACGCGCTGCGCGAGGAGATCGCCCGCGCCATCGCGTCCGCCAACAGCGTGGTCTCGCGCTCCGAGTCGATCCGGGTCTACCGGGTGCTCCAGGAACCGTTCGCCCCGGGCAACGGCATGCTGACACCGTCGATGAAGCTGCGCCGGGACGCCATAGCGCGCCACTACGCGGCCGAGATCGACGCCATGTACCAGGCCCGCTCGCAGGCGGTGCGCCGGGCCGGCCGGCCGGAGCCGGCCGACTGGGACGACTCGGACAACGTCTTCCGGTGAGCGGATCACGCGTATTCGCCGCCGTGGTGGGAACTCGCGGCGAAGAAGAGGAGACCAACGCGACGACGGCCCCTTCGCGGGGCTGAAAGAGACGAGATGGGGACCGGACCACGGCGGGACGACAGACGATCCACGGAGGAGACCGACGACTGCACGGTCTCCTTCCCGGGGCGCCTGCGCGATGTGACCGGTGCCCGGCTCGCGGCCGACGGCTACCTCGCGGGCCTCGCCCGCACCTCACCGCCCACCGGTCCCGACTGCTGGAACGACATCCTGCTGGTCGTGACGGAACTGGCCGCCAACGTCGTCCAGTACGCGCCGGGACCCTTCGAGCTGCGGATGCGCCGTACGTACGACGGCGTCCACGTCACGATGCACGACTCCAGCCGGGTCCGGCCCGAGCCGCGGCCCTTCCACCCGCAGGGGGGCGGGGGCGGCATCGGCTGGCATCTGCTGCACACCCTGTGCGACCAGGTCAGCGTGGTCGTCACCGAAGACGGAAAGGACGTCCACGCCTTCCTGCCCTGGTGAGGGCCGGTCGCGGTCACTCGGGCCGGTGCGCGACCGCCCCGAACATCGTGACGGACATGTGCACCGCTCCCCGCTCGGCGGCCTCGGCGAGGTCGGCGTACAGGGTGTCCCGCTGCTCCTCCGTGACGGCACCGGTGCGCACGGCGGCCTCGCCGAGCATGCGGATCAGCGGCCAGGCGACCGAGCGGTGGTCCTGGAGCAGGGCCTGCGAGCCGCGGTCGTCCACCACGAATCCGGCGGCGCTCAGCTGGCCCACCAGCCGGCGCCCGGAGTAGGGGTTGGCGCCGCCGAGGGCGGCCGCGGTCAGCGCGCGCACCACCGCCGGGTCGCCGGGGTGCAGGAGGGTGGTCCCCCAGTCGGTGTCCAGCACGGCCACCCGGCCGCCGGGGCGCAGCACCCGGGCCATCTCGGCGATCGCCCGGTCGGGCTCGTGGAGGTGCTGGAGGACCCGCTCGCACCACACGACGTCCATCGAGCCGTCCGGCACCGGCAGGGCCTCCGCGTCGCCGTGCAGGAAGCGGGCCCGGCTGTGGGCGGAGCGCTCCTCGGCGACCGCGCGCAGACTCGGGTTGACCTCGACGCCGATGGCGACGCCGTCCGGAGCGGCCGCGTCGGCCAGTGCCCGGGTCTGCGAGCCGGTTCCGGAGCCGACGTCGAGGATCCGTTCGCCGGGCCGCACCGCCAGTGCCTCCTCGGCCCAGGCGCGCAGCCGCCGTACGCCGGGGTTGGCGTCCTGGCTGTCGAGGGCGGCCACCAGCGGGGACACCCGGTCCGGGTCGATGTGCCGCTTCTGGAAGCCCGTTCCGGGCTGGGTCTGCGCCATGGCGGGCACTCTACTGGCGTACGTGATCGCCGTGGGGCCGCCTGTGCCCGGACGGTAATCCGCCGCATGTCTGTGCGACATCCGGTTTCCTGCGGCGCTCCAGGGGCATGCTGGAGCCCACGCGTTCGGCTGGCTGCCCCGCCCGGCTGGCAGAACGGCGTCGGGCACGGTGGGATCGATGTGGTGCGAAGCTAGCGTTCCGGGGCACGCGAAGGGCGTTGAGCCGGACGGCCCGGAGCAGCGGAAAGGGATGGACACCGTGACACGACCCAGGATCCTGGTGGTGGGCGCAGGCTTCGCCGGAGTGGGATGCGTGCGCCGCCTGGAGCGGAGACTCTCCCCCGACGAAGCCGATGTCACCCTGGTGTCGCCGACTTCGTACCAGCTCTATCTGCCCCTGTTGCCGCAGGTCGCCTCGGGAGTGCTGACGCCCCAGTCGATCGCCGTCTCGCTGCGGCGCAGCAAGAGGTACCGCACCCGGATCATCCCGGGCGGCGCGATCGGGGTGGACCTGAAGTCCAAGGTGTGCGTCGTGCGCACCATCACCGACCAGCTCGTCGACGAGCGGTACGACTACATCGTGCTGGCCCCGGGAAGTGTCACCCGCACCTTCGACATTCCCGGCCTGACCGAGCACGCGTTCGGGATGAAGACCCTCGCCGAGGCCGCCTACATCCGCGACCACGTCATCTCCCAGCTCGACCTGGCCGACGCCAGCGACAACCCGGCCGAGCGCGCGGCGCGGCTGCAGTTCGTGGTGGTCGGCGGCGGCTACGCGGGCACCGAGACCGCGGCCTGTCTGCAGAAGCTCACGCACGCGGCGCTGCACCGCTACCCGAACCTGGACCCGAAGCTGATCAGGTGGCACCTGATCGACATCGCCCCGAAGCTGATGCCGGAGCTCGGCGACAAGCTCGGCCGCAGCGCCCAGGAGGTGCTGCGCCGCCGCGGCATCGAGGTCTCGCTGGGAGTGTCGATCGCGAAGGCGGGCCCCGAGGAGGTCACCTTCACCGACGGCCGTGTGGTGCCCACCCACACGCTGATCTGGACGGCCGGGGTGGCCGCCAGCCCGCTGATCGCCACCATGGGCGCGGAGACGGTCCGCGGACGCCTGGCGGTCACCGCCGAGATGACCCTGCCCGGTCATGACGGGGTGTTCGCGCTCGGTGACGCGGCGGCCGTACCGGACAAGGCGAAGGACGAGGCGGGCGCGGTCTGCCCGCCGACCGCGCAGCACGCCATGCGGCAGGGCAGGGCGGTCGCCGACAACGTCATCGCGGCCCTGCGGGGCCTGCCGCTCCATCCGTACGTGCACAGGGACCTGGGGCTGGTGGTGGATCTCGGCGGAAAGGACGCGGTCTCCAAGCCGCTGGGCATCGAACTGCGCGGCCTGCCCGCCCAGGCGGTGGCCCGCGGTTACCACTGGTCGGCGCTGCGCACCAACGTGGCCAAGACCCGGGTCGCGACCAACTGGCTGCTGAACGCGCTGGCCGGTGACGACTTCGTGCGCACCGGCTTCCAGTCCCGCAAGCCCGCCCGGCTCAAGGACTTCGAGTACACGGACACCTATCTGACGCCGGAGCAGGTCCGGGCGCGCGCCGAGGGACCCGATGCCCCCGGTGCCGCCCCGGCGTGACGCGGAGCGCGGCTCGGTGAGAGCGGGGGGACGGCCGGGGTGGGCGGAGGTCCGGGGGCGGCTCGCGGCGGCCGACCCCGGGCTGCTGCGTTTCACCGCCGGGCTGCGCACGGTCGCCTCGATCGCGCTCACGCTCGCCGTGCTGTCGGCGCTGCGGTTCGACGTGTCCCATCTGGTGGCCGGGGCCATCGCGGCGATGGTCGCCACCTTCGCGATCCGGGAGAAGGGGCGGCCTCAGCAGGCCGTCACGCTCGCCCTGGGCCTGCCTGTGGCCCTCGCCTCGATGTCGCTGGGCGCGCTGCTCAACGCGCGGGTGGTGATCGGCGACCTGTTCTTCGTGGCGCTCATCTTCTGCGCGGTCTACAGCCGCCGTTTCGGCGACCGGGGAACGGCGCTCGGGCTGATCGGCTTCCAGATCTACTTCGCCTCGCTGTTCGTGCACGCGACCGGGCCCGCGCTGCCGGGCCTGTATGTCACGATCACGGTCGCGTTCGGCTGCGCGGCCCTGGCGCGGTTCGTGCTGGTGCGGCAGACGGCCGCGGGCATCCTTGACCGGCTGCGGCGCGCCTTCCGGACCCGGTTCGCCCAACTGGTCGCCGCACAGGCGGAGTTGCTCGACGCGGGACCGGACGGGCTGGACCGGGCGGTGGAGGAGGTCCGGGTCAGGACCGCCCGGCTGCACGAGACGGCGCTGCTGATCCAGGGGCGGCTCGCGGACGGCACCTCGGACGAGGCGGTGGCCAGGCTGGTGCAGCGCCGGATCGCGGACGCCGAGATCGCAGCCGAGCGGCTCGGGCTGCTGCTGCTCACCGCCCGCAGCGCCGAGCGGGCGGACACGCTCACCCTTCATCTGCCGGGCGCCCCGCTGCCGTCGGCCGCCGTGGAGCCGGTGCGGGACGAGGCGATGGAGCGGCTGCGGCTCGATCTGGAGGCGCTGCGGCTGCTGGTGCTGCGGCCGGCCGGACCCGAGAGGGGGACCGCGCTGGCCCGGCTGCGCAACCGGCTGCTCGGCTACCGCGAGGGGGAGGACCTGCCGCCCGCGCCGGCCGCCGTCCAGGACGTGTTCCGGGGCATCGGCGAGGCCGCGCGGTCGGTGCTGGGGCTGCGGATCGCGCTGGACGGGCCGCAGGACGAGTCCGACGACACCCCGGCCACCTCCCGGTCCCGGGAGGAACTGGACGCCGAGGACGCGGCCATCGAGGGCGCCGAGGAGGCCACCGGACTGCGCCGGCCGACCACGCGGGCGGCGGTGCAGGTGGCGGTCGGCTCCTCGCTGGCCATCGTGGGCGGCGAGTTCCTGTCCGCCCAGCGCTGGTACTGGGCGGTGCTGACCTGCTGGATCGTGTTCCTCAACACCGCGTCCACCGGCGAGATCCTGGTCAAGGGCTACCGGCGGCTGCTCGGCACGGTCCTCGGCGTGGTGGTCGGCATCGTGCTCGCGGGACTGGTCGGGCACCGCACCTGGACCGCGTTCGGTCTGGTGCTGCTCTTCATCTTCGCGATGTTCTACTCGGCACCGCTGTCGTACACGCTGATGTCGTTCTTCGTGACGGCGATGCTGGGCCTGCTGTACACGCTTCTGAACACCTACAGCCTGGACGTCCTGGTGCTGCGGGTGGCGGAGACGGCGCTCGGCGCGGTGTGCGGGGTGATCGCGGCCGCGGTGGTGCTGCCGGTGCACACGGACCGCCGTACCGACGAGCTGCTGGCGGGGACGCTGGACCGGCTGGCCGACGTCACCCGGGCCGCCGCCGACCAGTTGAGCGGGGCGCCGCCGGTCGACCTGGTGGAGAAGGCCCGGGCCCTGGACCAGGCGCTGGCCGATCTGGCGGCGGCCGTGCAGCCGCTGACGCATCCGATCACCCCGCTGCGCGCCCGCCGGGACACCGCGCGCTATGTGGTCGCGCTCCTGGAGACGTGTGCCTATCACGCGCGCTCCCTCGCGGCGACGGCGGAACTGCTGCCCACTCACCCGTCGATCGCCGCCGATCCCCGGCTGCGCGGGGCGGCGCAGCGCATCGTGCACAACATCGAGGCGATCGCCGCCCAGGTCGCCGGCCGGCCGCCCGTCCTGCCCGGGATCGAGACCGGTCCCAGCATCGCGGCGATGCTGGAGCCGGGCACGCTGGGCGCCCCGCGCTACGGCCGGGTGACCGACCGGGTGCTGCGCCATCTGCAGCGCCTCGACGAGGCGGTGGTGGGCCTGGCCCGGCCGCTGGGGGTGCCGGTGCGGCCGCCCGCGACCGCCTGACCGGGCAGGCCGCGGGGCGTCAGACGGACCGCCCCATGGCCTCGGCCCTGACCCGGGCGCAACTGCGGCTGATGAGCCGGGAGACGTGCATCTGGGAGATGCCTAGCCGGTCGGCGATCCGGCTCTGCGTCATGTCCTCGAAGAACCGCATGTAGAGGATGGCCCGCTCGCGCTCGGGAAGCCGCCGCAGCCCCGCCTTGGCCGCCTCCCGGTCGACGACGACGTCGTAGGAGCCGTCGGACTGCCCCAGGGTGTCGGCGAGGCTGTAACCGTCCTCGCCCATGGAGAGTTCGGCGTCCAGGGACAGGGTGCTGAAGCTCTCCAGCGCCTCCAGGCCGGCGGTGACCTCCTCCTCGGTCAGCCCGGTGTGGGCGGCGATGGCCGCGGGGGTGGGTTCCGGGGATCCGGGGAGCTCGGTGAGTTCGCGCCGGGCCACCCGCACCCGGTTGCGCAGTTCCTGCACCCGGCGCGGTACGCGCAGCGCCCACATGCGGTCGCGGAAGTGCCGCTTGACCTCGCCGGTGATGGTGGGCACCGCGTAGCTCTCGAAGGCTCCGCGGGAGGGGTCGTAGCGGTCGACGGCCTTGACCAGGCCGAGCGCGGCGACCTGGCGCAGGTCCTCCACGGACTCGCCGCGGTCGCGGAAGCGGCCGGCGATCCGGTGGGCCATGGGCAGCCAGGCCGCGACCAGTTCGTCGCGCAGGGCGTCCCGCTCGGGTCCGTCGTCGAGCCCGGCGAGGCGGGTGAAGAGGACCGCCGTGTCGGGGGCGTCGTCGTGGGTGCGGCGGGGCGTCGCGGGGGTGGTGTGGTCGGGCGTGCGGGGACGGCTGGTCGGCAAATCGGTGGGCATGCGGAATCGCTCCTGAACTGTGGGTTTCAGGGCGTCACCGGGACGTGGTCCCGGGACTCGGCCCGAACTGCGGTGTCAGGTTCGCCGCGGAAGCACCGCCCGGACCGCTCTGCAGGCCCGGGGGCTGTCGTACGACCGCTCCCGCTGGCGCGCGCCTCCGGTCCGAAGCACGACACTCCGCCTGCCCCTTTGATCCGGGCGCAAACACCGCCCGCCCGGAAGTCCGCTCACCGGTTCAGTTCAGCGGTACGACAGCGGTGATCCGCTTGCCTCCGCGGGGCAGTCCGGCGACCTCCACGTCACGGGCCAGCCGGCAGACGATGGGCCAGCCCCGGCCGCCGGCCCGCCACCGGTTTCGTTCGTCCACGGCCCGTTCGGCCACGGGCACCTCGTCGCTGCGGTCGCTGACCGACACCCGTACCGCGCAGCCCTCGACGTCGACGTCGAAGCCGGTGATCCCGCCGCCGTGCAGGATCGCGTTGGTGGTCAGTTCCGAGGTGACGAGCAGGGCGTCGTCGAGGGCGTCCGCGGCGCACGGCCGGCCCCGCCGGGCGACGGCGCCACGCACCGCTCTGCGGGCGTCGGCCGGCCGCAGCGGCGGCCGACAGGACTCAATCGGTGCGACTGTTGACTCGGTCCGGTGCTTTTCCTGCATCCTTTCGCTCCCTGGGTGGTGGACCGGCCGGCCGGCTGTGTCCCGTCCGTTACCGGGCTCTTCCTTTCGGCTCACCGCTCGGGGCACCGCCAAACCAGTTCGTGGGCCGCGGGGGCTCCCCAAAGTGAAACAGGTCACGTAGCCTGTTCCCAGTTGCACGAAACGGGTCCGGATGGTTTACCGTTCACTCATAAGTGGTCGAGGAGTTGACATCAGGTCCTCCCGCGCCACCTCTGACGGCCCTGGCTGGTCTCCCCCGTCCAGCCAGGGCTTTTTCATGTCCGGACCTTTTCCCGACGGCGATTCTCACCTTCTTCGAGGTGCCCGGCGAGGCGGCAGCGGCTGAAATGGGCGTAGGGAAAGCACCCCGTACCCTCGCCGGCGAGGAGCCCCGACCCATGACCAAAGCCATCAAACTGCTGACCGCACTGCCGCAGGCGCAGCGCGAGCGCCTCATGGAACTGGCTCACGAGGTGTCCTTCCCCGAGGACACCAGGATCTTCGAGGCCGGGGGCACCGCGGACCGCTTCTGGGTGATCCGCTCCGGAGCCGTCAACCTGGACCAGGAGGTGACGCCCCGCAAACGGGTCACCGTCGCCAGCCTGGGCGCCGGCGACCTGCTCGGCTGGTCCTGGCTGTTCCCGCCGTACACCTGGGACTTCGGGGCGGTGGCCTTCAGCCAGGTACGGGCCTACGAGTACGACGCGTCGGCCGTGCTCGCACTGTGCGTGGAGGACCCGCTGCTCGGGCTGTCGCTGGTGCGCACCGTCGCCGAGATCCTCGCCAGCCGCCTGGAGGTCACCCGGGGCAAGCTCCTCGACGCCTACGTCGGGCGACGGCCCGTGTAGGCGGTCAGACGCGGTAGCGGCGCAGGGCCGGAACCGCGGCGGCCAGGGCCAGCATCACGGCCACCACCAGCAGTCCGCCGCCCGCGACCGCCGCCCGCGGCCCGAAGACCGATCCCGCGGTGCCGTGCAGCACGTCGGCCAGGCGCGGGCCGCCCGCGACCACCACGGTGAACACGCCCTGCATCCGGCCCCGCATCTCGTCGGTGGCGGCCGAGAGCAGGATCGCGCCGCGGAAGACCATCGAGACCATGTCGGCGATCCCGGCGGCGGCCAGGAAGGCCACGGCGATCCAGAGGTTGCGGCTCAGTCCGAACCCGGCGACGGCCGCGCCCCAGCCGACGACCGCGCCGATCACCATCAGGCCGTGCCGACGCGCCCGCGAGAAGGTGCCGGAGAAGAGCCCGCCGAGGACCGCGCCGATGGGGATCGCGGCGAACAGCAGGCCGAGCGCGAGCCCTTCGCCGTAGGGGGCGTAGGTCTGGGCGGCGAGCTGCGGGAACAGGGCGCGGGGCATGCCGAGGACCATCGCGATGATGTCCGCGAGGAACGACAGCAGCAGCACCTTGTGCATGGAGATGTACCGGAAGCCCTCGGCGATCTCGCGCACCCCGGCGCGCCGCGATCGCGCGCCCCCGAGCGGCGGCAGCGCGGGCAGCCGGTAGACCGCCCACACCGTCACGCACAGCGCCAGCGCGTCGATCAGGTACAGCTCGGGCAGCCCGATCACGGGAATCAGGGCGCCGGCGAGCAGCGGTCCGACCACCTGCCCGGTCTGCATGACCGTCGAGCCGAGCGCGTTGGCGGCGGGCAGCTGCGCCTCGGGGACCAGCCGGGCGATGGAGGCGGTCCGGGCGGGCGCGTTCAGGCCCCAGAAGGCCTGCTGCATCGCGAGCAGCACCATCAGCGCGGCCACGGACCTCATCCCGGTGGCCGCCTGGGCGAAGAACAGCAGCGAGGTCACGCCGATACCGACGTTGGTGATCAGCAGCAGTCTGCGGCGGTCCATGGTGTCGGCCACCGCGCCGCCCCACAGCGCGAACACGATCAGCGGCAGCAGCCCGGCGAGGCTCGCCGCGCCGACCCAGGCGGACGACCCGGTGATGTCGAAGATCTGCTTGGGCACGGCGACGGCGGTCAGCTGGCTGCCGACCGAGGTGACGATGGTCGACGTCCACAGCCGGCGGTAGGCCGGGATGCGCAGCGGGCGGGTGTCCATCGCCCAGCGGCGCCAGCCGCTGCGGGGCGGGGCCGCCGGGGTGTCGTCGGGGGTCTGGGTCTGTATGTCGGACTGGGTGCCGCTCTCGCTGGTGTCCACGGAGTTCCTGGTGTCCTGGTCTTTCTCGATGCCCGCTACATCTTCTGGTTGCCGGTTCACTATCGCAGCAACTTCCGTGGCCGCCGAACCGGTTGTCTCAGGATGCGGCTGTTCGAGGATCCGGGCGCCTCAGGGTCGCGCCACGAGCATCAGGCCGAGCGCGATCATGGTCAGCGCCACCAGCCCGTCCAGCACCCGCCAGGCGCCCGGCCCGGCGAGGTACCGGCCGAGCAGCCGGGCGCCGAAGCCGAGCGCGGTGAACCAGCAGAGGCTGGCCAGGGCGGCGCCGAGCCCGAAGGTCCAGCGCAGGTCGCCGCGGTCGGCGGCGAGGGAGCCGAGCAGGAACACGGTGTCGAGGTAGACGTGCGGGTTGAGCCAGGTCATGGCCAGGCAGGTGAGCACCGCCCGCCGCCGGGAGCCCGCCGCCTCGCCCTCGGTGCGCAGGCCGCCGGTGCCGGGGCGCAGCACCCGGCGGGCGGCCAGGGCGCCGTAGCAGAGCAGGAAGGCGCCGCCGGTCAGCCCGACCGCCCGCACCGCCCCCGGCCAGGCCACCACGACGGCGCCCACCCCGCCGACGCCGAGCGAGATGAGCACGGCGTCGGAGAGCGCGCAGATGCCGACGACCACGAGGACCGCCTCACGGCGGATGCCCTGGCGCAGTACGAAGGCGTTCTGGGCGCCGATGGCGACGATGAGCGAGAGGCCGCTGCCGAAGCCCGCGGCAGCGGCGGTGAGAGGGCTGGACATGCCCCAGACGCTACGGAGGCGATCACCGGGCGTACAGCTAAAGATTCTTACGTACCCTTAGCATCGCTGAAGGAAGGAGCGGGACGGTGGAGCTGCCCCTCGACCAGGTGCGGACGCTGCTGGCGGTGGTGGACGAGGGCACCTTCGACGCGGCGGCCGCGGCCCTGCGTGTGACGCCGTCGGCGGTCAGCCAGCGGGTGAAGGCCCTGGAGCAGCGCACGGGCCGGGTGCTGCTCCAGCGCACCAAGCCGGTACGGCCGACGGAGTCGGGCGAGGTGCTGGTCCGGTTCGCCCGGCAGCTGGCCCGGCTGGAGCGGGACGCGCGCGGCGAGCTCGGCATGAGCGGCGCCGGGGAGCCGACCCGGGTGCCGGTGGCGGTCAACGCGGACTCGCTGGCGACGTGGTTCCTGGGGGCGCTGGCCGGGCTGCCGGGCGTCTATGTCGAACTGCGGCGCGAGGACGAGGATCACACGGCGGCGCTGCTGCGGGAGGGGCTGGTGATGGCGGCGGTGACCTCGTCGCCGGATGCGGTGCCGGGGTGTTCGGTGCGGGCGCTGGGGCGGATGCGGTACCTGCCGGTGGCGGCGCCGGGGTTCGCGGCGGCGCATCTGACGGGCGGGCTGCCGGACGCGCTCGCCGGGGCGCCGGTGATCGTGTTCGACCGGCGGGACGATTTCCAGGACGGGTTCGTACGACGGCTGGGCGGTGCGGGCGCGAGCGCGCTGCGGCACTACGTGCCGACGTCGGAGGGGTTCGTGGATGCGGTGACGGCCGGGCTGGGGTGGGGGATGGTGCCGGAGGCACAGGCCCAGCCGCGGTTGCGGGAGGGGCGGTTGGTCCGGCTCGGTGGGCGCGAGCTGAGGGTTGACGTGCCCTTGTACTGGCAGCAGTGGAAGCTGGATTCGCCGGCTCTGGGGGCGGTGGCGGAGGCGGTGATGCATACGGCGGGGCGTACGCTGCGCCGACCGTGAGGGGGCAGCCGGTGATCGCGCGAGTGCGGGCCGGCGGGGACTTCTCGCGCCCACGCGGCGGCGCCGCACATCGGACACAGCCCCGCGCCCCTGAGGGGGCGCTTGAGGCCAGGGGTGTTCACAAGGACCGTGCGGCGCTGTCCAGGAGCATCTCCAGGGCCGTTGGATAGGCGCTCGTCACCATGCGCTTCGCCAGCAGCCGCGACGCCTCCGCGATGCGTGGGTGGGTGGCGGCCGGCAGGCGGGCGTAGGTCGAGTGCCACTTGTCCTCGTCGGCTCGCTGGGAGTCCTTCGGGAGGGTGAGGGAGGCCGCGTCCAGGGCGGCGAAGGCGAGGGTCTGGTCGATGAAGGCGTGGTAGATGCGGACGGTGTCGGCCAGTGCGAAGCCCGCGGTGCGCAGGACGTCCAGGACCGCCTCGTCGGCGGCCAGTTCGTGCGCTCGCCCCGTCACGCGGTTCGTCGTCAGCAGGGCCGCCTGCGGGTGGGCCACGTACTGCGCGTGGATGCGCAGGCCGATCGTCCGCAGGTCCGTCCGCCACTCCCCCGTCGGCGTCCAGCCGGCCAGCGCCTGGCCGATGAGCGCGTCGCCGATCGCCAGGGTCAGGTCGTCCATGCCCCGGAAGTAGCGGTACAGGGTGCTGGGGTCGCAGTCGAGGGCGAGGCCCAGGCGGCGGGCGGTCAGGCCCGCGCTGCCGTGCTCGCGCAGCAGGCGCAGTGCGGTCTCCACGATCAGCCGCTCGGAGAGCACGGTTCCGCCGCGGGTGGGGCGGCGCCGGCGGCGCTTCTCCTCCGGTACGACCGTCTTGGGCATCGCGCACACTCCCTGCCGTCCTTATGCCAACGCCATTGACCTTACGTGACGGCCGGGCGTTTCATTCCGGCCAGGGCGCCCCGTACTCGACCTCGCTCTCTGTTTGAGAAGGAGATTCCCGCATGCGTGTACTGCTCGTGGGTGCCGGTGGTGTGGGCACCGCCGTCACCCGGATCGCGGCCCGGCGGCCGTTCTTCGACCTGATGGTGGTCGCCGACTACGACCCGGACCGCGCCGAGGCGGCGGTGGCGGCCGTCGGCGACGACCGGTTCCGCGCCGAGCGCGTCGACGCCGGTGACGAGGCGGCCGTGGCCGCGCTGCTGGCCCGGCACGGCTGCGACGTGCTGCTCAACGCCACCGACCCGCGCTTCGTGATGCCCCTGTTCCGGGCCGCCCGTACGGCGGGTGCGAGCTACCTCGACATGGCGATGTCGCTGTCCCGGCCGCATCCCGAGCGGCCGTACGAGGAGTGCGGGGTCAAGCTGGGCGACGAGCAGTTCGCGCTGGCCGCGGAGTGGGAGAAGGCGGGGGCGCTGGCCCTGGTCGGGATGGGCGTGGAGCCCGGTCTGTCCGACGTGTTCGCGCGGTACGCGGCCGATGAACTCTTCGACGAGATCGAGGAGATCGGCGTCCGCGACGGTGCGAACCTGACCGTGGACGGCTACGACTTCGCGCCCTCCTTCAGCATCTGGACCACCATCGAGGAGTGCCTCAACCCGCCCGTCGTGTACGAGCAGGAGCGCGGCTGGTACACCACCGCGCCGTTCAGCGAGCCCGAGGTGTTCGACTTTCCCGCGGGCATCGGGCCGGTGGAGTGCGTGAACGTCGAGCACGAGGAGGTCCTGCTCGTGCCCCGCTGGGTGGACGCGCGGCGGGTCACCTTCAAGTACGGGCTGGGCCGCGAGTTCATCGAGACGCTGAAGACGCTGCGCCTGCTGGGACTGGACCGCACCGCACCGGTGGCCGTGCCGGGCCCCGACGGGCCGGTCCCGGTCTCGCCCAGGGACGTGGTCGCCGCGTCGCTGCCCGACCCGGCGACACTGGGCGAGCGCATGCGCGGCAAGACGTGCGCGGGCACCTGGGTGCGCGGGACCAGGGACGGGAAGCCGCGCGAGGTGTATCTCTACCACGTTGTCGACAACGAGTGGTCCATGGCGGAGTACGGTTGTCAGGCCGTGGTGTGGCAGACGGCCCTCAATCCGGTGGTCGCCCTCGAACTCCTGGCCACCGGCGCGTGGTCGGGCTCGGGCGTCCTCGGCCCGGAGGCGTTCCCGGCCCGCCCGTTCCTCGGCCTGCTGACCGAGTACGGCTCCCCCTGGGGGCTGCGCGAGCAGTGACCGCCCGAGAATCCTGCGGGACTTGGCCGTTTCAGCCGTGCCCGGACCGGTGACCCGGTTGCGGACGACGTACCCACCCACGGCAGAATCGACTTGGATCGCAGGTGACTTCGATGGACGACTGGCGAGACCACGCCGAGTGCCGCTACGAGGACCCCGACCTCTTCTTCCCGGTCGGCACCACCGGCCCGTCGCTGCATCAGACGCGGCGCGCGAAGGCCGTCTGCGAGCGCTGTCCCGTGCGGGAGCCCTGCCTGCGCTGGGCGATGGGGACGGGGCAGGCCGTCGGCGTCTGGGGCGGTACCACCGAGGCGGAACGGCGACTGCTGGCCCGGCGCCGGCAACGGGCGGAGCGCCGCCTCAGCTGACGTCGTCCGGGGCCTGGCCGGCCGGCAGCCGCAGAATGAACTCGGCGCCCTTGCCCGGTTCACCGCGCGCCTCGGCGGTGCCGTCGTGGGCGGCGAGCAGATGGCGCACGATCGGCAGGCCGAGGCCGCTGCCTCCGGTCCGGCGGCTGCGGGACTTCTCGGCGCGCCAGAACCGCTCGAAGACGTGCGGGAGATCGTCGGCGGCGATGCCCTGGCCGGTGTCGGTGACGGTGAGGACGACGTCGTCGCCGTCCCGGCGGGCGGCCAGTGTCACCGTGCCGTCGGCGGGGGTGTGCCGGATGGCGTTGGAGACCAGGTTGCCGAGGGCCTGCCGCATCCGCACCGGGTCGGCGTCCAGCCAGGCGGTGCCGTCGGCGTCGGTCAGCAGGGTGACCCCGGCCGTGTCGGCGGCGACCCCGTAGGCGGCGGCGACCTGTTCGGCCAGGTCGGCGGCGCGTACCGGTTCGCGGTGCATGCGCAGGGTGCCGGCGTCGGCGGCGGCCAGGTCCTGGAGGTCGTCGATGATCCGCTGCAGGACCAGCGCCTCCTCGTGCAGGGAGGCCAGCAGGGCCGGGTCGGGGTCGACGAGGCCGTCCCGGGTGACCTCCAGCCAGCCGCGGATGTTGGTGAGGGGGCTGCGCAGTTCGTGGGCGATGTCGCTGACCATCGCCTTGCGCTGCTCCTCGAGGCGTTCCCGGCGTTCGGTGAGGTCGTTGAACGCCTCGGCCAGCAGTCCGGTCTCGTCCCGCGTGCGCACCGGCGCCCGGACGTGCAGTTCGGGAGGCTGCCGCACGGCTGCGGTGAGCGCGCGCAGCGGTCGTACCAGCCGCAGGGCGACCACGGCGGTGACGGCGACGGTGACGGCGAGGACCAGACCGGCCGCGCCGACGATCCTGGCCTTGTTGGCCGTGGACATGTCAAAGCGGGGTGTGCTCTGGTCGCCGATGCCGAGGAAGAGTTCGGCGGGCGGGGCGACGTACGGTTCGAGCTGGGTGCGCCGCGCGTTGGTGACGCAGCTCTTGGCCACCTGGTCCGTCGCCCGCTTTTCCCCTTTCCTGGTGACGAGGAACCCGCCCGAGACGGGGTTGCGTCCTGTCGTGTCGTAGGTGAGGGAGAACGGGCCGCCGAGGTCCATGCCCTTGGCCTGGAGGCAGGGGCGGGCCAGGTCCTTGAGTGCGTCGAGGGCCTCGGTCTCGGTGGGGGTCGGGAAGTCGAGCGGGTCGCCCGTGCCGACGGTCGGCCCGCCGTAGCCGGTGGCGCACCTGGCCTTGAGTTCCAGGGGAGTGTCCCGCGCGTCGGCCACGACGACGTACGGCCGTCCGCTCGGGGTGTGCTGGACGGTGGTCTGGATGCCCATGTGGTCGAAGCACACCCGCTCCTTCGTCGCCACCAGGTCCAGCTTCTCGCGCTCCGGCGCGGTCAGTCCGAACGGGCCCACCGCGCGCGGGTCGATGCCGCTGAGCTGAGCGCCGGACTCGGTGTACGTGTCGGTGTGCAGGGGATCCACGGCGGCGGCGGGCCGCGGGGGCAGCGGGGTGTCGTGCGGCGCCGAGTCGGCGATCAGCGTGCGGTCCGCGGTGGTCAGCGCGACTCTCCGGCCGGTCTTCGCGGCCAGCGCCCGCACGGTGTGCTCGACCCCGCTCCAGTCGGGATGGTCCGCCGCGTACCCGCTGAGCTGGGCGAGGATCATGTTGTCGGCGGCGAGGTCCTGTCCCTGCTCCTCCTCCAGCGCGCTGGTGGTGGTCGTCACGGCGAGCCAGGCGGTGGCGGCCACGGAGCAGACGGCGATCAGCACCGAGGTGAACAGCAGCCGGACCAGCAGCCGTCTGCGCCACGGTATCCGGGGCTTCACGGCCGTCCGCCGCTCAGCTTGTAGCCGACGCCGAACACGGTCACCAGCCGTACCGGCCGCCGTGGATCGGCCTCGATCTTGCGGCGCAGGTTCATCACGTGGACGTCGACGGCCCGTTCGGTGGAGGCCCGGTCGAAGCCGCGGGTGCACTGCAGCAACTGCCGCCGGGTGAACACCCGGTCCGGCTCCCCGGCCATGGCGAGCAGAATCTGGAACTCGGCCGGGGTCACCTCCACCGGCTCCCCGTCACAGTGCACCGTGTGCCGCACGGGATCGACACTGATCCCGGCGGCGGCGACGGCCGGCTCCTCCTCCCGGACCGCGGCGGCCCGTCCGCTGCGCCGCAGGATCGTGCGGATCCGGGCCATCAGCTCACGCGGGCTGTACGGCTTGGTCATGTAGTCGTCGGCGCCGAGCTCCAGGCCGAGCAGCACGTCGTTCTCGTCGGACCGGGCCGTGAGCATCAGCACCGGGATCTCCGGGTCGCCGCCGCGCAGCACCCGGCAGACGCCGAAGCCGTCGATCACCGGGAGCATCAGGTCGAGGACGACCAGGTCGGGCCCGAGCCGCCGGGCCGCGTCCAGCGCCGCGGCCCCGTCATGGACCACGATCGCGGTATGCCCCTCGGCGAGCAGTGATCTCCGGATCAGCTCGGCCTGCATCTCGTCGTCCTCGGCGACCAGCACATGTGCGCACACAGGTTCGGATCCTAAGCGGAGTTCCGGCGGTCTACCGGGCGAGCCAGCCGGCGTACCCCATCACGACGACCGGATGCCGGTCCGGGTCGAGGGTGCGCAGCAGTTCCTTCATGTGCGCCTTGGCGACGCTCACACAGGCGTGCGTGGGGCCCCCGTGGTCGACGTGCAGCCACACGCCGCCACCCCGCCTCGCCCCCATCGGCCGGGTCCAGTCGAGCGGTGAAGTACCCGGCCGGCGGTTGTAGTTGATGGCGACGACATAGTCGAAGGAACCTTCCAGCGACTCGCCCTCGAACCCGGTGCCGGGCGAGGTGAAACCGTAGGACCGGTGGTACGGCAGCCTGCTCCCCGGGTCGGCGAGCAGGCCCCCGGCGTCGGTCAGCCCGTATACCCCGACGGGCGAGCGCAGATCCCCGACGACGTGGTGCTCGCTCCAGCCGTCCTTGCCGTTGTGCGCGGGCCAACTGGTGCCGGGCCGCCAGACGTTGTCGTCGCGTTCGTACAGGACGACGGTGGCGAGCGGGGAGTCCTTGCCCCGGCCGGCGGCGACGACGACCTGCTCGGCCTGCTCGGGTATCGCGGCCGTCGTCCTGGGGCCGAGGCCCGGTATGCCCGAGGGCTGCGGGCTGTTCGCGGGTGTGGGGGAAGCCGTCGCCGTCGCCGGCCGGTCGTCCCCCGACCGGCTCGGCGCGGCCTCGGCGCCACCCCCGCACCCGGAGAGCAGGAGGGGGGAGGCGGAGAGGAGGGCGACGGCAGCTCTGCGATGGATCATGAGACCGACTCTGGCGCAGAATTATAAGGAACTGGTCAGCTTCAGATCCTCGTTGACCGGAGCGCCTCGTCAGGGGCACCGGGCGGTGTCGGTCCACGGCTGCCGCCGCGCGGGCGCGACCAGCTTCCGCCGGCCCGCACCCGAACCACTGCTACGGCTTGCCCTTCTCGTACAACCACGTCTGGAACAACGAACCGAGGTCCGTCCCCGACTGCCCTTCCGCGAGCTTCACAAACTCCGCGGTGGTCCCGTGCCCGTACCGGTGCTGCGAAGCCCACGCCCGCAGGATCCGGAAGAACACCGGATCCCCGACGGCCTGCCGCAGCTTGTGCAGAGCCATCGCGCCCCGCGCGTAGACCGGCGTTCCGAAGATGTTCTTCCCGCTGCCCGGATCCCCCGGCGGGTACGCCCACAACTCGTCGCTCGCGGGCTTGGCGTACAGCGCGTCGAAGGTCTTCTGCGCGCTGTCGCCCCCGTGCTGCTCGCTGTACAGCCACTCGGCGTACGTGGCGAAGCCCTCGTTGAGCCAGATGTCCTTCCAGGCGGTGAGGGAGACGGAGTCGCCGAACCACTGGTGGGCGTTCTCGTGCACGAGCGTGCTGAGATCCGGCGCCGAGTCGTAGAGCGGCCGGCCCTGCGTCTCCAGCGCGTACCCGACGTCCGGCGCGTGGTCGACGATCGACCCGGCGGAGCGGAACGGATACGGCCCGAACAGCTTGCTCTCCCATTCCAGCACCGACGGCAGCTTCTTCAGCACCGCCGCCGACCCGCTCGCCTCGCGCGGATCGACCGCGTTGTAGACCTTGATCCCGTCGCGGGTGGTGTACTGCTGCACCTTGAACTTGCCGACGGTGGCGGTGGCGAGGTACGCGGCCATGGGCTCGGTCTGCCGCCACCGGAAGGTGGTCCGGCCACCGGAGGTGCGCTGTCCGAGGAGGACGCCGTTGGCGACGGCGGTGCGGCCCTCGGGAACGGTGATCGTGAAGTCGTACGACGACTTGTCCCTGGGGTGGCTGTTCGCCGGGAACCAGGTCATCGCGCCCTGCGGCTCCCCGGCGACGAACGCGCCGTCGTCGGTGCGGATCCAGCCGTCGGCCGAGCCGTCGGGGTCGGTGACCTGTCTGGGCGTGCCGTTGTACGCCACGGTCACCCGGAAGTCCCGGCCCTTCGCCAGCGCACGGGCCGGCGTGACGACGAGTTCCTGTCCGCTGCGGCTGAAACGGGCGCTTCGGCCGTCGACGGTCACCCGGGTGACCTTCAGGCCGCTGAGGTCGAGGTCGAAGCGGGTGAGCCTCTGGGTGGCGCGGGCGGTGAGGACCGCCTTGCCGTCGAGGTGCCGGGAGGAGGTGTCGTAGCGCAGCGTCAGGTCGTAGTGGCTGACGTGGTAGCCGCCGTTGCCGCTGAGCGGGAAGTAGGGGTCGCCCGCGCCCGCGGCTCCGATCGTGCTCGCCGAGGCCGGTCCGGCGGCGGCGAGCAGGGCCGCCACGGCGATGGGGACGGTGGCGAGGACGGCCTCGCGGCTGAGGACTGCGGTACGGCTGCTTGCGCCCTGCACATGAGCTCCTTGGGGGGTGGCTGATGATCAGTGGCCCACAGACTAGGCGCGCGGTGTCCGCGTTTCCCCCTCATTCTGGTCAAGGTGAGCCGCGTCGGCAGCCCGTGGGACGCAGCCGCGGCATACGCTCGCCGAACCGTCAGCGAGCCGGGAGGTGCGTCGGTCATGAGTGTGCGCGTCCGCAGGATCTATGAGTCGCCCGAGCCGGAGGACGGGGTGCGCGTCCTGGTGGACCGGCTGTGGCCGCGCGGGGTGTCCAAGGAGGACGCGCACGTGGACGAGTGGCCGAAGGGGCTGACGCCGTCGGACGAGCTGCGCCGGTGGTTCCACGGCGGCGGGTCGTACGAGGAGTTCACCCGTCGTTACGAGGCGGAACTGGCCGCTCCCGAGGCCGCCGAACTCCTCGACGGCCTCAGGAAGTCGGTGCACAGAAGCCGGGTGACCCTGCTCACCGCGTCCAGGACCCCGGACGAGAGCCACGCCGCCGTGCTGGCGCGGCTCCTGGCCGACTAGGCGGTCTGCCTCGCCGCCGCCCGGCCCGCCGCCCGGCCGGAGAACAGGCAGCCGCCGAGGAAGGTGCCCTCCAGCGCGTTGTAGCCGTGCACGCCGCCGCCGCCGAAACCGGCCACCTCGCCGGCCGCGTAGAGCCCGCCGACCGGCTGTCCGTCGGCGCCGAGGGCGCGGGAGTCCAGGTCGGTCTGGATGCCGCCGAGGGTCTTGCGGGTCAGGACGTGCAGCTTGACTCCGATCAGCGGGCCGGCGGCCGGGTCGAGGATGCGGTGCGGGGCGGCGACCCGGCCCAGACGGTCGCCGATGTAGCGGCGGGCGTTGTGGATGCCCTGGACCTGGGAGTCCTTGCTGTAGGAGTTGTTGATCTGCAGGTCACGGGCGACGATCTGGCGGCGCACCTCGGCGGCGTCCAGGATCGCCTTGTCGGTGAGGCCGTTCATCTTCTCGACGAGCTGCTCCAGGGAGTTCGCGGTGACGAAGTCCGCGCCGTGGTCGAGGAAGGCCTGCACCGGGCCGGGCGCGCCCTTGCCGAGCAGCCGGTCGCGCAGCACGGCCCTGCGGTCCTTGGCGGTGATGTCGGGGTTCTGCTCGGAGCCGGAGAGCGCGAACTCCTTCTCGACGATCTTCCGGGTGAGGACGAACCAGGAGTGGTCGTATCCCGCGATGTCCTCGGTGGTACGCAGGTACTTGAGGGTGTTGAGGGTGTCGTAGCCCGGCAGGCAGGGGTCGGGCAGGCGGCGGCCGAGGGCGTCGAGCCAGATCGAGGACGGGCCGGGCAGGATGCGGATGCCGTGGCCGGGCCAGACGGGGTTCCAGTTCTGGAGGCCTTCGGTGTAGTGCCACATGCGGTCGCGGTTGACCAGGCGGACACCGGCCTCCGCGCTGATGTCGAGCATCCGGCCGTCCACGTAGGCGGGGACGCCGGTGACCATCTCGGCGGGGGGCGTACCGAGGCGTTCGGGCCAGTAGCGGCGGACGACGTCGTGGTTGGCGCCGATGCCACCGGTGGTGACGACGACGGCCTGGGCGGTGAGTTCGAAGTCGCCGACCCGGTCGCGGTTCGAGGCGACACCGCGCGGCGCGTCGTCGGGGGCGAGGACGGTGCCGCGTACGCCCCGCACCTCGCCGTCCGCGACGACGAGCTCGTCGACCTGGTGGCGGTGGTGGAAGGTGAGCAGTCCGTCGCGGGCGGCCTGCTTGGCGTACCGGGCGAAGGGTTCGACCACGCCGGTGCCGGTGCCCCAGGCCACGTGGAAGCGGGGAACGGAGTTGCCGTGACCGTGAGCGCGCAGGTCGCCGCGCTCGGCCCAGCCGACGGTCGGCAGCAGGCTGATGCCGTGGCTCTGCAGCCAGGGCCGCTTCTCCCCCGCCGCGAACTCGACATAGGCCCGCGCCCAGCGCACCGCCCAGGAGTCCTCGTCCTGCTGGCGGTCGAACTGGGCGCTGCCCTGCCAGTCGCTCCAGGCCAGATCGAGGGAGTCCTTGATGCCGAGGCGGCGCTGCTCGGGCGAGTCGACGAGGAAGAGCCCGCCGAAGGACCAGAACGCCTGGCCGCCGAGGTTGGCCGCGTTCTCCTGGTCGACCAGGGCGACGCGCCTGCCCCTGCTGGTGAGTTCGTGCGCCGCGACCAGGCCGGCGAGACCGGCTCCGACGACGATGACGTCCGCGTCCATGGCGACGCCTTTCTTATCCGGATCGGGTGCTGCTGTCGGTCAGCAGCGCGGTGAGCAGTTGCCCCAGCCAGGCACGGGCCCGGTGGACGTCCTTGTCGAGCAGCAGTTGGACGGTGACCCCGTCGTACGCGGCGACCACCGCGTGGGCCGCGCCCTCGGCATCGCCGAGCACGGCGGGGACCGGGGTGTGGCCGCGGGCCCTGACGAGCCGGTCGGCGATGGCCTGGCGGAGCCGGGTGCGGTGGTCGAGGAGGAGTTCGGCGACGGCCGGGTCCCGGGCCGCGTGCACCAGGAAGTCGGTCTTCACCAGCAGCCAGTCCACGTCCAGGAGCAGCACGTCGGTGACGCGGTCCACGGAGGCCGGCACGTCGAGGTCGGGTCCGTCGCCGGCGAGCGCGTCGGCGACCTGCCGGGCGATGAGGTCGGCGCGCTCCCGGTAGAGGGCGAAGAACAGCTCGTCGAGGGTGGCGAAGTTGGAGTAGAAGGCGCCCCGGCTGAACCCGGCGGCCTCGCAGACCTCCTCGATGGAGACCCTCCCGAAGCCCTTGGCGGCGAACACGGTGAACGCGGCGTCCAGCAGCCGGGCGCGGGTCTGCACCCGCCGCCGGGTCACGCGCTGGGGCGCGCCGCCGTTCACCGCCATGTGCCGACCTCCGTTCGATACAGGAATGTATCGGATGCATGGATGTATCGAAAGAGGCCGTCACCGTCCCGCCCGAGATCAAATAGGAACAGATTTTCGATTACGGAGTACGCTGGATCCATGGCCACGCACCTCCAGGGCTCCCTGTTCGACCAGACCGACGAGCTGCGGCTCGGCACCCTCGACGGCACCGGCCGGACCGTCCTGGGCTCCGGCGCCTGGATCGACGTGCTGCCGGGCTGGCTGAGCGGTGCCGACGCGCTGTTCGACCAGCTGGCGGCGGACGTCCCCTGGCACGCCGAGCGCCGCACGATGTACGACCACGTCGTGGACGTGCCGCGCCTGCTCGCCTTCTACGGCGCGAGCGACCCGCTCCCCCACCCCGTGCTCGTCGAGGCCCGCGCGGCGCTCACCCGGCACTACGCCGCCGAGCTGGGCGAACCGTTCGCCACGGCCGGGCTCTGCTACTACCGCGACGGCCGGGACAGCGTCGCCTGGCACGGCGACCGGATCGGCCGGGGCGCGCGGGAGGACACCATGGTCGCGATCCTCTCCGTGGGCGCGCCCCGCGACCTGCTGCTGCGCCCGCTGCGCGGCGGCCCCTCGGTCCGGCGCCCGCTCGGCCACGGCGACCTCATCGTGATGGGCGGCTCCTGCCAGCGGACCTGGGAGCACTGCGTACCGAAGACGACCCGGGCCGCCGGACCGCGGATCAGCATCCAGTTCCGGCCGCACGGGGTGCGCTGACCTGGACCTCGGCAACGGACGGCCCGCCGCGTGTGGTTGGCTGTCCTCCGTTTCGATCTGTACGACGGGCGAGCCGGAGTGATCATGCGGGCAGCGGTACACGAAGTCGGCAAGGGCGCCTATCTGGTGCACGGGCACCACACCAACTGGGTGATCCTCAAGGACGGTGACGCCGTCACGCTGGTGGACACCGGCTACCCGGGCGACCGGCAGGGCCTGCTCGGCTCCCTCGCGGAGGTGGGCAGTTCACCGGAGGCGGTCGCGGCCGTCCTGATCACGCACGCGCACAACGACCATCTCGGCTCGGCCGAGTACCTGCGCGAGACCCACGGCACCCCGGTCTATCTGCACGAGGCCGAAGTCCCGCACGCCCGGCGGGACTTCCTCCAGCAGGTGTCCGTGGGCGCGGTGGTGAAGAACGCCTGGCGGCCGGGTGTGGTGCCGTGGCTGGTGCACGTGCTGCGGGTCGGCGGCACCGAGCAGCACCCGGTCAAGGCTCCGGAGGCCTTCCCGGTCGCCGACGGCCCCCTCGACCTGCCGGGCCGCCCGGTCCCGGTGCACACGCCCGGACACACCGACGGGCACACCGTCTACCACGTGCCCGACGCCGGAATCGTGATCTCCGGGGACGCCCTGGTCAGCGGGCACCGCACCTCGCGGATCCAGGGCCCGCAGCTGCTGCCCGACATGTTCCACCACGAGCGGGACCGGGCGCTGGCCTCGCTGGCACTGGTCGGCGCGCTCGACGGCGACGCCCTGCTGCCGGGACACGGCCCGCTGCACCGCGGTCCGGTGCGGGCGGCCGCCGAGCGGGCCCGGGAGCTGGCCTCCTGACCCGCCGGCCTTAAGGTTCGTCCCATGGCCTTGCAGATCAGCGCCACCAACCCGGAGCACCCCGCGCTCCTGCTCGAACTCCCCTGGGACGTCCCGCTGGAGGAGTGGCCCGAGGACTACCTCGTGCCGCTCCCCCGGGGCATCTCCCGGCACGTGGTGCGCTACGCCCGGGCCGGCGACGAGGTCCTCGCGGTGAAGGAGCTGGCGGAGCGCCCCGCGCTGCGCGAGTACGAGCTGCTGCGCGACCTGGACCGGCTCGGCATCCCCGCCGTCGACCCGCTCGCCGTGATCACCGGCCGCCTCGACGCGGACGGCGAGCCGCTGGAGCCGGTGCTGGTCACCCGGCACCTCGGCGGCTCGATGCCGTACCGCTCGATGTTCGAGACGACCATGCGCCCGGCCACCATGCACCGCCTCATGGACGCCCTGGCGGTGCTGCTGGTGCGCCTGCACCTGGCCGGTTTCGCCTGGGGCGACTGCTCGCTGTCCAACACCCTGTTCCGGCGGGACGCGGGCGCGTACGCGGCGTACCTGGTGGACGCCGAGACCGGCGACCTGCACCCGCAGCTGAGCAACGGGCAGCGGGAGTACGACCTCGACCTGGCCCGGGTGAACATCAGCGGGGAGCTGCTCGACCTGGAGGCCTCGGGGGCGCTGCACCCGTCGCTGGACCCGGTCGAGTTCGGGTTCGAGATCTGCACCCGCTACGGCGAGCTCTGGGAGGAGCTGACCCGGACCTCGGTGTACCCGGCGGGCAAGTACCAGTACATCGAGCGCCGGATCCGGCGGCTCAACGACCTCGGTTTCGACGTGGCCGAGATGCAGATCGAGCACTCCTCCAACGGCGACACGGTGACCTTCGTGCCGAAGGTCGTCGACGCCGGCCACCACCAGCGCCAGCTGCTGCGGCTGACCGGCCTGGACGCCGAGGAGAACCAGGCGCGGCGGCTGCTGAACGACCTGGAGAGCTGGATGGCCACCCAGGACGACTACGCCCCGGGCGACCCGCTGGCGGCCCGCCCCGAGGTGCTGGCCCACCGGTGGGTGCGGGACGTCTTCCGGCCCACCGTGCGGGCCGTGCCGCTTGAGCTGCGCGGTTCCATGGACCCGGCGGAGATCTACCACGAGCTGCTGGAGCACCGCTGGTACCTGTCCGAGCGCGCGCAGCACGACATAGGCCTGGACAAGGCGGTCGAGGACTACATCGAGAACGTGCTGCCCAAGGCGCGGGAGACGCTGGAGCCGGTCACCCCGGAGTGAGCCCCGGAGCGGGTCACTCGTGCGGGACGACGGCCACCGGGCAGTCGGCGTGGTGCAGCACTCCGTACGCGACCGAGCCGATGCGGGCCCCGACCGCGGTGCGGTGGGCGCGCCGTCCGACGACCATCAGCTGGGCCTGTCCGGCCGCCGAGAGCAGCACCTGCCCCGCGCTGCCCATCTCCACGTGCTCGGCGACCCGCACGTCCGGGTACCGCTCGCGCAGCGGCCGTACCGCCTCGGCCAGCGCCTTCTTCTCGAAGGGCTCCATGCCTCCGGACTCGTCCAGCAGTTTCAGGGAGCCCGGGCTGTAGGCGAAGACCGGCGGCAGGGTCCAGGCCCGCACCACCCGGACCGTCGCGCCACGGGCCGCCGCCGTCTCGAACGCGAACTCCAGCGCGGCCGCGCTGTCCTCGGCGCCGCCCTGCTGGCCCACGACGACCTCCCGCCCGGCGGCCTCGGCCGCCGGCCGGTCCCCGGCGCGCACCAGGACGACGGGCCGGGCGGCCTCGGCGATCACCTCCTGACCGACGGAACCCAGCAGGAACCCGACGACCCGCCCGTGCCCGCGCGAACCCAGCGCCAGCAGTTCGGCCCCGGCCGCCGCCTCGGCCAGCACCTCGACCGAGCCGCCCTCCACCACGTCGACGCTCACCGCGAGCTGCGGATACCGCCCGGTGACGGTCCGCACCGACTCGGTGACCCCCTCGGACACCCACCCCCGCTGGGTCTCCCGGTCACCGCCGGCCGCCTCGTGCGCCTCGTACCGCCAGGCGTGCACCACCCGCAGCGGACGTCCCCGGCGCACCGCTTCCCGGGCCGCCCAGTCCAGAGCGGCGAGGCTCTCCTCCGTACCGTCGACCCCTGCCGTGATCGGACGTGCCATGCACCGGCCTCCTCGTCGGTTCCGCGTGTGCGTGATCAGTCTCGCGCACGCACGGGTGCCCGCTGTGCACCGCTGTACAAGAGCGAACGCGGGCGATCGAACATACGATGGGCGGGAACCGGTACGGTGACCGCGCTCCTCCCGGAGGGCCCGCCGTCCAGTGGAACAACGGCTCGGGGTGGGAGACGTATGGCACAGGCTGCCGACGCGGCACGGACCGTCATCATGACCGTGGACGACGACCCGGGAGTCTCCCGTGCCGTCGCCCGGGACCTGCGGCGCCGCTACGGCGCGTCGTACCGGATCGTGCGCGCGGAGTCCGGGGAGTCGGCGCTGGACGCGCTGCGGGAGCTGAAGCTGCGTGGCGACCTGGTGGCCGTGATCCTGGCCGACTACCGGATGCCGCAGATGAACGGCATCGAGTTCCTGGAACAGGCGCTGGACGTGTACCCGGGCGCGCGGCGGGTGCTGCTGACCGCCTACGCGGACACCAACGCGGCGATCGACGCGATCAACGTCGTCGACCTGGACCACTACCTGCTCAAGCCCTGGGATCCGCCGGAGGAGAAGCTCTACCCGGTCCTCGACGACCTGCTCGACGCCTGGCGGGCCAGCGACTACAAACCGGTGCCGGCCACCAAGGTCGTCGGGCACCGCTGGTCGGCCCGCTCCTCGGACGTGCGGGAGTTCCTGGCCCGCAACCAGGTGCCCTACCGCTGGTACTCGGTCGAGGAGCCGGAGGGCCGGCGGCTGCTGGCCGCGGCCGAGGCGGACGGGGAGCGGCTGCCGCTGGTGATCACACCGGACGGCACGCCCCTGGTGGAGCCGGAGGCCCCGGAACTGGCCGCGCACGTGGGGCTCGCGACCACGCCCACGGCGGACTTCTACGACCTGGTGGTGATCGGCGGCGGCCCGGCCGGGCTCGGCGCGGCCGTGTACGGGGCGTCGGAGGGGCTGCGGACCGTGCTCGTGGAGCGGTCGGCGACCGGCGGGCAGGCCGGGCAGAGCTCGCGGATCGAGAACTACCTGGGCTTCCCCGACGGCGTGTCGGGCGCCCAGCTCACCGACCGGGCGCGGCGGCAGGCCGCCAAGTTCGGCGCGGAGATCCTGACCGCCCGCGAGGTCACGGCGCTCGAGGTCAACGGGGCCGCGCGGGTGGTGCGGTTCGCGGACGGCTCGGCGGTCGCGGCGCACAGCGTGATCCTGGCCACCGGTGTGCAGTACCGGCAGCTCGACGCCGCCGGCTGTCTCGACCTGACCGGCTGCGGGGTGTTCTACGGCTCCGCGCTCACCGAGGCGACCTCCTGCCAGGGCCAGGACGTGTACATCGTCGGCGGCGCCAACTCGGCGGGCCAGGCGGCGATGTACCTGTCCCGGTTCGCCAAGTCGGTGACCCTGCTGGTACGCGGCGCCGACCTGGCGGCATCGATGTCGTACTACCTGATCCAGCAGATCAGCGAGGCCCCGAACATCGCCGTGCGCAGTCACACGGTGGTGGAGGCGGCGCACGGCGCCGAGCGGCTGGAGCAGCTGACCCTGCGCCATGTGAAAAGCGGGGACCGGGAACAGGTCGACGCCCAGTGGATGTTCGTGTTCATCGGGGCGGCACCGCTGACCGACTGGCTCGGCGAGACGGTGCTGCGCGACGACCGCGGGTTCATCCTGGCCGGGCCCGACCTGACCGTCGACGGACGGCCGCCGGCCGGCTGGGAGCTGGACCGGCCGCCCTACCACCTGGAGACCAGCGTTCCCGGCGTGTTCGTGGCGGGCGACGCCCGCGCCGAGTCCGCCAAGCGTGTCGCGTCCGCCGTCGGAGAGGGAGCCATGGCAGTGATGCTCGTCCACCGGTACCTGGAGCAGTCATGAGCGGACAGCTGATGCCGTGCAGCCCGAAGGAGGTCGGCGCGCTGTTCCTGTTCGAGAAGCTGGAGCCGGAGCAGCTCGGGCGGTTGTGCGCGGCGGGCGGGGTGGAGCTGTTCCAGCCGGGTCCCGTCTACACCGAGGGTGACCCGGCCACCTGCTTCTACGTGATGATCGAGGGCACGGTGGTGGTCTCCCGGCGGGTCGCCGGGGACGACGTCGAGGTCATCCGGACCTCGCAGGCGGGGGTGTACGGGGGCGCGATGCAGGCCTACCTCGGGGACCGGGTGCGGCAGGCGTACAACAACTCGATGCGGGTGACCGAGCCGACGCGGTTCTTCGTGCTGCCGGCGGACACGTTCGCGGACATCATGCGCGAGTGGTTCCCGATGGCCGTGCACCTGCTCGAGGGCCTGTTCTTCGGTTCGAAGAACACCCAGGCGGCGATCGGGCAGCGCGAGCGGCTGCTGGCGCTGGGCTCGTTGTCCGCCGGGCTCACCCACGAG
This sequence comes from Streptomyces sp. NPDC086519, assembly GCF_040686075.1. NCBI lineage: Bacteria > Bacillati > Actinomycetota > Actinomycetes > Kitasatosporales > Streptomycetaceae > Streptomyces > Streptomyces sp. NPDC086519. Next base: position 55,523 of record NZ_JBFBJL010000038.1, on the reverse strand, counting down.
CTCAACAACCCGGCCGCGGCGGCCGTGCGGGCCACGTCCACGCTGCGCGAGCGGGTGGCGAAGATGCGGCACAAGCTCGGGGTGATCGCCTCGGGGCCGTTCTCCCGCGAGCAGTTGGCGGGTCTGATCGAGATCCAGGAACGCACGGCGGAACGGGTCGCCAAGGCGTCGTCGCTCAGCCCGCTGGAGACCTCCGACCGCGAGGACGCGCTCACCGACTGGCTGGAGGACCACGGCATCGAGCACGGCTGGGAGCTCGCGCCGACCTTCGTGCAGGCCGGACTCGACATCGACTGGCTGGAGCAGGTCGCCGCCGCCGTCGACGAGGAGATCCTGCCGAACGCGGTCGGCTGGCTCAACTACACCATCGAGACCGAGCTGTTGATGAACGAGATCGACGACTCGACCACCCGCATCTCGCACCTCGTCGACGCGGCCAAGCAGTACAGCCAGCTGGACCGGGCGCCGTACCGGGTGGTGGACGTGCACGAACTCCTCGACAGCACGCTGCTGATGCTGTCCGGGAAGATGGGGCAGGGCATCCAGGTGGTCAAGGAGTACGACCGTACGGTCCCGCCCGTCCCCGCCTACCCCGCCGAGCTCAACCAGGTGTGGACCAACCTCATCGACAACGCGGTCTGCGCCATGAAGGACGGCGACGGCGACGGACAGGGCACGCTGACCGTGCGGACCGCGCTCGACCACGAGCAGCTGCTGGTCGAGTTCGGGGACACCGGGACCGGGATCGCGCCGGAGATCAAGGACCGGATCTTCGACCCCTTCTTCACGACGAAGCCCGTGGGGCAGGGCACAGGCCTGGGCCTGGACATCTCGTGGCGGATCATCGTGAACAAGCACCACGGCAGCATGCGGGTGGAGTCGGAGCCCGGCGACACCCGGTTCCAGGTACTGCTTCCGCTGACCGCCGAGGCACCTGAGGAATCCGAGACAGTAGTGGAGGCAGTATGAGCGGCGACACCGCGATCGACCCGGAGGTTCCGCCGAGCGGTGCCGGGTGTGTGGAGTGCGACGCGGCGGGGGGCTGGTGGTTCCATCTGCGGCGGTGTGCGCAGTGCGGGCACATCGGGTGCTGCGACGACTCGCCTTCGAAGCACGCGACGGCGCACTTCCGTTCCACCGGGCATCCGGTGATCCGCAGTTACGAGCCGGGCGAGAGGTGGTTCTGGAACTTCGAGACGGAGGAATTGTTCGAGGCCGGGCCGGAGTTGGCGCCGCCGGTCAGTCATCCTGCGGATCAGTCGGTGCCGGGTCCCGCGGAGCGGGTGCCGCAGGACTGGGCTCGGGTGCTGCGAGGCTGAGCTGAGTGCCTACGGGGGTGGGGGGTTCTGTGGCGACAGCAGCTGCGGGTTCACCGTGGCTTGTCGCGCCCACGCGGCGGAGCCGCACGTCGAAACAGCCCCACGCCCCTGGTTTCCCGAGTCGTCCCTTGTCAGGATGTGGGCGTGCCACAGAGATCGTTTACCACTCCCCTGATCGGTCGGGACGACGAGCTGGCCCGCCTCGCGGGGCTCCTTGAGCGCGCCCGGAACGGCAGCGGGCAGGCCGTGCTGGTCGCCGGGGACGCGGGGGTCGGCAAGACCCGGCTGCTCGACGAGGTCGCGGCCCGGGCGGCCGAGGGCGGGGCCACCGTCGTCGTCGGCCACTGCGTCGACCTCGGGGATGTGGGGCTGCCGTATCTGCCGTTCACCGAGATTCTCGGGGTGCTGGCGGGTGAGGAGCGGTTTGCGGGGATTCTCGGCGCCCATCCGGCCGTGGAACGTCTTCTCGGCGCCGCCTCGGACTCCTCCCGCGACGCGGACGCGCGGCTGCGGCTCTTCGAAGGAGTCGCCGCGCTGTTCGCCGAGCTGGCGGCTGCCGCGCCCCTGGTGCTGATCCTGGAGGACCTGCACTGGGCCGACCAGTCGTCCCGGGACCTGCTGCGGTTTCTGCTGAGCCGGGGGGTGCTGCCGCGGCGGCTCGCCGTGCTGGCCTCCTATCGTGCCGACGATCTGCATCGGCGGCATCCGCTGCGGGCGCTGCTCGCCGAGTTGGTGCGGCTGCCCGGTGCGGAGCGGCTGGAGGTGCGGCCGCTGGCGGACGCCGAGGTGGCGCGGCTGGTGCGGGTGCTGGAGGAGCGGCCGCTGTCCGAGGCGACCGTGCGGGACATCGTCGAGCGGGCCGAGGGCAACGCCTTCTACACGGAGGAGCTGGTGGCCGCCGCCGATTCGGACGGGATGCCGACCGGGCTCGCCGATCTGCTGCTCATCCGGGTCGAGCAGTTGTCGCAGACGGCCCAGCAGGTGCTGCGGACGGCGGCGGTGGCCGGGCGCCGGGTCGGGCACGATCTGCTGCGGGACGCCGTCGCACTGCCGGAGGAGGAGCTGGAGGCCGCCCTGCGGGAGGCCGTCGGGCGGCAGTTGCTCGTCGCCGGGGACGGGGACACGTACGCCTTCCGGCACGCCCTCGCCCGCGAGGCCGTCTACGGCGATCTGCTGCCCGGGCAGCGGGCGCGGCTGCACGGCACGTACGCCAGGCTGCTCGCCGCCCGCGGAGGCGGGGCCGAGACGGCTGCCGAGCGGGCGCACCACTACCGCGAGAGCCACGACCTGCCCGAGGCGCTGGCCGCGTCGGTGGAGGCCGCCGGTCACGCCCGGCGGGTGGGTGCCCCGGCGGAGGAGCTGCGGCATCTGGAGGCGGCCCTGGACCTGTGGCCGGCCGTGCCGTGCGAGGCGCGGCCCTCGGGCGAGGGGCTGGACCCGGTGACCTTGACGCTGCGGGCGTCGGCGGCGGCCGCGTACTCCGGCGACGCGCACCGGGCGGTGTCCCTGACCCGGGCCGCGCTGGCCGGCGCGGGCCAGGACGCGGATCCCGAACTCGCCGCCCGGGTGCGCTACACGCTCGCCGGGAACCTCATGACCGTCGACAACCTCGCCGCCGCGTTCGCCTACAGCAGCGAGGCGCTCGCGATGATCCCCGCCGAACCGCCGTCCCGGACCTGGGTGTGGGCGGCGGCCACCCATGTCATGGCGGCCCGTCAGGTCGGGGACGACGCCACCGCGCTGCGGGTCGCGCGGCAGGCCCTGGAGGCCGCCGAGCGGATCGGCGCCACCGCCGCCCGGGCCGACCTGCTGATCTCCCTGGCCCGGCTGGAAGGCGGTGGCCGCCGTACCCAGGAGGGGCGGGAACGGCTCCGGGAGGCGCGGGAGCTGGCCCGGTCGGCCGGGGACACGCCGGTGGAGATGCGGGCGCTGTTCAGCCTGGCCGTCGGCTGCTTCGAGTCGGGCGAGCTGCGGGAGTGCCTGCCGTGGCTCACCGAGGGGCTCGACCGGGCCCGGCGGTCGGGGCTGCTGTCCTCGCCGTACGCCCTGGAGATGCGGTATCTGCGGCTGCTGGTGCTCTACACGCTGGGGCAGTGGGACGAGTGCCTGCGGGTGGCCGGCGCGGAGGAGCCTGCGCCCGGATACACCGTGGGGCCCGTCCTGTACGTCGCGCTGGCCCGGGGCGAGCCGGACGTGGTGACGCGGGCCCGGGCGCTGCTCGGGGAGCCGTTCGACTGGATGGGCCGGCTCGTCGGGGGGATCGTGCTGACCGACGCGGCCGCGGTGCGGGGTGACCCGGAGGAGGCCGTGGCACGGGCACGGGACGCGGTCGCGGCGCTCACCGACGAGTCGGGGCGGGCGCCGGACGTGTCGGTCCGGCTGGCCGCGCTGGCGCTGGCGGCGGTCGCGGACCGGGCGGCGGCCGAAGGGCGCGGCGACCGGGGTGCGGACCGCTGGAGCGCCGTCGCCGGTGAACTGGTGCGGCTGGCCCGGACGACGGCCGCGCGGCAGGGACCGGAGGGGCAGGCCTGGCTGGCGCGTGCCGAGGCCGAGTGGACGCGCGCCGTGTCCGGGCCGGACCCGGCGGCCTGGGAGCGGGCGGTGGCCGCGTTCGCGTACGGCGATGTGTACGAGGCGGCCCGGGTACGGCTGCGGTACGCGCAGGCGCTGGCGGCCCACGGGCGGCGTACGGAGGCCGAGGAGCAGGCGCGGGCGGCCCGGGAGACGGCGGTGGCGCTGGGGGCCGCGCCGCTGCTGGAGCGCTCGGAGGCGCTGCTGCGCCGGCCGGCGCAGCGGTCGGTCTCGCCGCTGACCGCGCGCGAGCAGGACGTGCTGCGGCTGCTGGCGCTGGGCCGCAGCAACCGGCAGATCGGCGAGGAGCTGTTCATCACCGGCAAGACGGCGAGCGTGCACGTCTCCAACATCCTCGCCAAGCTGGGCGCGGCGAGCCGCACGGAGGCGGTGGCGATCGCCTACCGGGAAGGCCTGATCACCCCCGAGCCGACGGCGCGGGGGTGACCGGACGGGGTTGGTTCAGCGGTCGCAGTCGAGGCTCGCCAGGTCGACGGAGTCGGCCATGGCCTGCATTCCCTTGTCGTTGGGGTGGATGTGGTCGCCGCCGTCGAGGAACGGCAGCATCCGCGCCTGGTCGTAGGGGCTGCGCAGGATCCGGTCGAAGTCGGCGATCTGGTCGAACTCCCCGCTGGTGCGGATGTACTGATTGACCTGCCGGCGTACCGCCTCACCCGCCGGATCCCACTCCGGCCAGCCCTCGAACGGCCCGACGGTCGAGGCGACCACGCACTTCCCGGCCGCGTGCGCCCGCCGGACGATCTCCTGGTAGCCGGCGATCAGGTCGGCCGCGGTCACCCCGGAGTGGGCCTTGATGTCGTTGACCCCCTCGAAGAGGAAGACGGTTCGCAGGCCCGGCTGGCTGAGGACGTCGCGGTCCAGCCGGTTGAGGGCCGCCTGCCCGGCGCCGTCGGCGAGGACCTTGTTGCCGGAGATCCCCTCGTCGGCCACGCCCTTGACCTCGGTGTCCGCCTTCTGCAGCCGGCGGGCGAGGTAGTCGGGCCAGCGGCGGTTCTGGTCGCTGGTGGACGCCCAGCCGTCGGTGATGGAGTCGCCGAGCGCCACCACCGCCCCGGTGTCCGGGTTCTTCGGCCGCACGGAGACCGAGTCGAGGTACCACCAGGAGCCGGTGGTGCCGGTCCAGTTGGCGGCGCTCTCCTCGGCGGTGTGGTCGCCCTCGGTGATGTAGGAGGTCTGCATGGCCATCCCGTGGCCGGTGGCGGGGCCGGCCGCGTCGGGGCTGTGCAGGCTGACGACCAGGTTGCTGCCGCCCGGCAGGTTGCCGGGCAGCGGGTCGCTCCACGCGGTGGCGCCGGCCGGCACGGTGACCGAGCGGGCGCCGTCGAAGGTGAGCCGCCTGTTGCTGCCCGGCTCCAGGGCGGCGCCCTGGCTCTGCAGGCCGGCGTAGACGCTGTCCAGGGTAAGCGGCCGGTCGCCGAAGGCGTTGGAGACGCGTACCCGCAGACCGCTGCCGGCGGTGCTGGTGTGCACGACCAGCCGGTAACCGCGGTCGGCGGCGCCCTGTCCCAGCTGGTCGGCGCTGGCCCCCCAGGTGACGACGTCGTGCCGGGCGGCGGCGCCGGGCCGGGCGGAGGGCTCCCAGGTGGGTGCCGCCTTGGCCGGCCCGGTCTGGCAGGCGACCGCGGTCAGCAACACCGCGGCGAGACTCAGGACCCGCGCGAACCGGCCGGTCACCGTGCGAAGTCCTTCAGTGTGACGGACTGGCCGGGTCTCAGCGTGACCGTCCGTGACGTGCCGCCGTACGCGACCGTCGTGGTGCGGCCGCCGACGCTGCGGATCCGGGCCTCGGTGGGCTTGCCGTCGTGCCAGCGCAGGTCGACGACGAAGCCGCCGCGCGCGCCGGCCCCGGTGACCGAGCCGGAGCGGGCCCAGGCGTCGGGCAGGGCGGGCAGGAGTTCCAGGTGGCCGGGGCGGGAGTACAGCAGCATCTCCAGGACGGCGGTCGGAGTGCCGAAGTTCGCGTCGATCTGGAAGATGCCGCGGCCCCCTCCCATGTCCATGATGTCGAAGAGGTTCGACGCGCTGCCGTTGCTGCCGTTCGCCGACGGCTTCAGGTTGTTGACGACGAGCTGGTAGGCCTTCTCCGCGTTCTTCAGCCGGGCCCAGCACAGGCTGCGCCAGGCGTTGGACCAGCCGTAGCTGTCCATGCCGCGGGCGGTCAGGAGGGCCGTCGCGCCGGCGAGGACGTCCTTCGGCGTGGAGTCGTCCGGGCGGATCCGGTCGCCGGGGAAGAGGTTGATCAGCGGCGAGAGGTGGCGGTGGGTGGTCTCGCCGAGGTTGTCCGGGGACATCCACTCCTCCAGCCAGCCGGTCCTGGGGCTCACCACCGGCAGGTAGAGGCGGTCACGGAGTGTGCCGACGGTGTCCGCGTATCCAGCATCCCTCTTCAGCTCGGCGGCCGCAGTGCGGAAGTTCCCGAACAGGAGCCAGACCAGTTCCTGGGAGTAGGTGTTGCCCCTGGCGTCCTGCGGCCCGTGCTCCGGCGACCAGTCGTGGTCCGCGATCAGCACCTCCTTCCCGTTGTCGAGGGTGGTGGTGAGCAGCCGCGCCTCCCAGAACTCGACGGCGCCCTTGAGGAGGGGGTAGATCTTCTCCAGGTGGGCGCGGGAGCGCGTGAACTCGTAGTGCTCCCAGAGGCTCTGGCACAGCCAGGCGTTGCCCGTCGGGTGCCACCACCAGCCGAGTCCGCCGTTGGGGTTGGTGGAGTAGGCGACGGTCCAGCCGGCGACCTTCCCGGCGGAGTTGCGGTAGCGGTTGCGGGAGTCCTGGAAGAGCCGCTGGGTGAGGTCCGTCCAGGCCGGGAGCTGGGCGACGCAGTAGTCGGTGAAGGCGTCGAAGCACTGGGACAGGCCCAGCCGGTCGGACATCCAGTAGTTCATCTGGATGTTGATGTCGGTGTGGTAGTCGCCCATCCAGTCGGGGTCGTTGCCGTCCAGCCAGAGGCCCTGGAGGCCCATCGGCAGCCCGTCCCGCGATCCGGCGATCATCAGATAGCGGCCGAACTGGGCGTAGGCGGCCTCAAGTTCGGGGTCGGGGTCGCCGGTGTCGGCGCGGGCCCGGACACGCGCCCAGGTGTCCAGTTCGCGCTGGTCGGCCGTCGAGGTGCCGAGGGAGAGGTCGAACTGGCCGAACAGCGCCCGGTGGTCGGCCGCGTGGGTGCGCAGCAGCGAGTCCGCGGAGTGCCGGGCGGCGGCCTTGACCTTGGTGCGGGCCAGCGCCACCGGGTCCACGGAGGGGTCGCGGTAGTGGGCGGCGGCGTCCGGCGCGTAGTCGGTGCCGCCGCTGAGTACGACGGTCAGTTCGCGGCAGTCGGTGAAGCTGATGTGCGAGCCGTCCACCCGTACGCTGCCGCCGCTGCCGTACGCCCGGACGGCGGCGCCGTACTTCAGCCCGTTGGCGAAGGACCCGGCGAACGACTCGGCGGTGCCGGCCTCCCCGTGGGTGCCCTCCAGGGTGACGGTGCCGGTGTAGCGCCCGCCGCCGTCCTGGCTGAAGTGCAGCACGATCACGTCGTCGGGGCGGCTCGCGAACACCTCGCGCCGGTAGGTCACTTCGGAGCGGACGTACGACGCGGTCACCACGCCGTTGCCGAGGTCGAGGGTGCGGCGGTAGTCGGAGACGGCGCCCAGGTCGTGGTCGGGTATCTCGACGGTGAGCCGGGCGAGGAGGGTCAGGGAGCCGAAGTCGGCCCGGCCGTAGGGGAACTGGCCGTCCGAGTCGAGGGTGTCGTTGAGTCCGCCGGTCCACAACGTCGCGTCGGTGACCAGGAGAAGCTCACGGCCGGAGTCGTTGCCCGCGAGGGCGCCGAGGCGGCCGTTGCCGACGGGCAGGCCCTGCGTGATCATCGACCCCTCGTCGGCGGGCGCCTGCCACCACAACTGGTGCCGGGAGGCGACGAGCGGCTCGGAGGACCGCACCGGCGCGGCGGAGGCGGTGAAGGAGGGCAGCGAGGCGAGGGCCCCGGTGGCGGCGGCGAGGGCGAGGAAGCCGCGTCTGCTGGGGTGGTTGTCCATGGGGTTCCAATCCAACGTCCGTAAGGAAGGCGCCCCGTCAGGGGCGCGGGGCTGTGTCGATCAGCGGCTTCCGCCACGTGGGCGCGACCAGCCCCACCGGCCGGCGCAGTTCCCGCCGACCCGACTACCTGGGCGACTTGGGAACGTCGATCCGGTCGACATCCGGCGCGTACCCCGACCCGCTGTCGAAGCTGATCGTGTTGGCGCCGGCCTTCAGGGTGACCGGCACGCTCACCGTCGCCACAGTCCCCCAGTCCCCGGTGGACGGGAACTTGTGGCCGGTCCCGCCCCCGGAGTTGGCCGCGACGGTGGCCGGCCGCGAGTCACCGCTGACGTACGCGACCTTCACCAGGTACGTACCCGCCGTGTCGACGACGACGTTGTTGAAGGTCAGCTTGCCGCCCTGGTACAGGTTTCCGACCTTCTTCTGCCCGGAGCACGCGTCGCACCCGGCGACGGAGGCGTTCCCGCTCAGTGTGTTGCCGCTCGCCTCGGCCTCGTACCCGGTGAATGCCAGCGCGCTGCCCTTCGGCGTCACGGTGAACAGCCGCGAGCCGTGGGCCGGCAGCGCCTCGGTGATCTTGTTCTGGTGGCTGCCGAGGTTCTCGTGGTTCCACAGGTCCCGCACCGTCGCCTTGCCGGTGAATCCCAGCGCCGTCCAGTCGGCCGTGACCGCCGCGGGCGAGTCGGCGAGGTTGAACAGCGCGACCGTGTAGGTCCCGTCGGCGTTCTTCGCGGCCCAGACCTGCTGCGGGTCGGACGGGGTGACCGGCCGGGCCGGCGGGTTGTCGCTCTGGTCGACGGCGATGACCTCGCGGTTGGTCAGCAGGGAGACGCCGTAGTCGTCGAGCTTGGTGATGTCGTCGCCGGTGAACAGGGGCGACTTGGCGACGGCCCAGAGCGTGGCGTAGCTCTGCCGTTCGGCCTTGGTGAGACCGTCCATCGCGCCGTTGCCGACGTCGAGGGAGTCGAGGTCGTTCCAGCCGCCGGGGCCCGCCTTGCCGGTCCAGGCCGGGGTGTCGTCCCAGCGGTCGTCGACGGAGTTCTCCCAGCTGACGAGGGTGTTGCAGTAGCACTCGACGTCGGTGTCGATGCGCCAGCCGTTGGTGTACTTCTGCCAGTCCGCGGCGTGCCCGAAGTCCAGGGACCAGGAGGCCTCCAGGTGGATCGGGCGGCCGGTGGCGCCGATCGCCTGGTGCCAGGCGGCGACGTCGGCGACGTTGTCGTACTGGTCGCCGCTCTTGCCGGAGCCGGGGCCGACGCCGTCGAGCTTCAGGAAGTCGTATCCCCATCCGGCGATCAACTGGGCCTGGGAGTCTATGTACTTCTGCGCGCACGGCCTGTCGAAGTCGAGCTTGTACGAGCTGTCCCAGCCGTTGGTGGTGCGCAGGTCGGGATAGACGATGTCGGCGGTGGTGCAGCCCTCGGCGTTCCAGACCGGCGTCGTGCCGTCGCCGTAGGCGCCCTTCTCCAGGCCGGCCGGGAGGTAGATGCCGGCCTTGAGGCCCTTGGCGTGGATGTGGTCGGCGACGGCCTTCATTCCGCTGGGGAAACGGGCGGGGTCGGCCTTCTGGCGGCCGTACTGGTCGTACCCCTGCTTCCAGTTCCAGTCCATCCACCAGCCGGCGTCGATGTTGACGTAGTCGTAGCCGTACTTCTTCAGCTTGCTCGCCATGGCGTCGGTCTGCTTGAGGACGTTCGCCTCGGTGAGGTAGCTGTAGTCGCCCTTGTCGTTGAGACCCGGGTACTTGGACGACTGCATGCTCCAGCTCGACCACCCCATGTACGGCTTGGCGGCGATCTGCTCGGGCGTCTGGGCCTGCGCGGCGGGCACGGCGGCCGCGAAGGCGGCCGTCATCGCCAGCACGAGGACGGTTCTCAGCCCGCGTACGGGCAGGGCGGATGTCGAAGGTGACCGCATGGGCCCTCCAGGGTTCGGGGTCTTGGGCGGCTCAGCCCTTGCCCGTCGGTGTGGGAGAAGAGGTGATGAAGGACTGGATCGCGGCGGCCGCGGCCCCGCGCGCCCACTCCTCGAAGGCGAGTGGGCGGGTCTGTACGTCGCACCGCGCGGCGGAGCCGAAGGCGGCCGCGGCGAACGAGTCGAGGATGTGCTCGGCGAAGAGGTCGTAGGCGGCGAGCCCCTCGCCGGAGATGATCACGCGTTCGGGGCCGAAGAGGTTGGCCACGGTCGCGATGCCCCGGCCGATAGCCTCGCCGGCGCGGGCGAACACCTCGCGCGCGCCGGGCACGCCCTGGTGGGCGAGGGCCACCGCCGCGGCGGAGTCGGTGACCTGGCGGCCCGTCACCTCGCGCATGCGGGTGAGGATCGCGGCGTCCCCGGCGATCGCCTCCACGCAGCCGTGGTTGCCGCAGTGGCAGAGGGGCCCGGCCGGGTCGATGGCCACGTGCCCGATCTCCCCCGCCACCCCGTGCGCGCCCGACACCACCTGACCGTGGATCACCAGTCCGCAGCCGATGCCGGCGCCGACGGTGACGACGGCGAAGTCGCACAGCCCGACCCCGGCGCCGAACCACTGCTCGGCGACGGTCAGCGCGCGTACGTCGTTGTCGACGACGACCGGCAGTCCGGTGGTCATCGCGGCGAGTTCGGCGAGGGGCACGTCCCGCCAGTCGAGGAAGGGCGAGTAGCGCACGACCCCTTCGGCGCGGTCCACGTCGCCGGAGACGGCGATGCCGAGGCCGAGGACCGGGGCGCCGAAGTCCCCGGCGGCGGTGCGCAGTTCGTGGGTCAGGTCGGCGACGGTGGTGAGCACGGCCCGGGCGGCTCGGTCCGTGACGGGCGTCCGGCGGGCCAGCAGGATCCGGCAGCACAGGTCGGTGAGGACCGCGATGACCTCGTCGCCGGTGACCTTGACTCCGATGAACAGTGCGCGTCCGCCGTCGACCCGTACCAGGTTGGCGGGGCGTCCGAGGGCGGGCCGGGCCTCGCCGTCGGCGTCCTCCGCCAGGTACCCGGCGGCCAGCAGCGGCCGGACGGCCTTGGTCACGGCCGCCGGCGACAGTCCGGCCCGGCGGGCCACCTCCAGCCGGGTGAGGGGGCCGTGGGACAGGACCGTGGTGAAGATCTGCGAGACGGCCGGCGTGTGGGCCGGGAACGTCTCGGCACGGGAGGTGGAGCGCATGGCCCGGAACTTAGGTGGCTTATTTTCCGCTGTCAATAAAAGAAACAGGAATCACCTGAAGGTTGACTGTGAGGCCACCGTGGCCTTCAAATGGCGGGTGAGACGGGGACGTTGACTCGTCTTCCACAAGCGCGGCTGATCCGGGTGCCCCGTCGGGGGCGCCCGGATCAGCGGTGGGGCGCGCCCGTCAGGGGCGGGCGGCCGGCGTGTTGGCCTCGGTGACGTCGACCGCGGCCCAGGCCTGGTCGACCGTGCGGTACTCGACGCCGCTCGCGCCGTAGAGGTCCTTGGCCGCCTTCAGCGTCGCGATCCGCGCGTCGTGGAAGTCGGTCGAGGAGACCATGTACCGGGTCAGGGCGCGGTAGAAGATCGCCGTGGCCCTGGCGCGGCCGATGCCGGTGACGGTGGATCCGTCGTAGGTCGGCGAGTCGTAGGCGGTGGCGCCGATCGTCTTGCGGCCGCTGCCCTCGGCGAGCAGGTAGAAGGCGTGTGAGGAGACGCCGGAGCCGGCGTGCACCTCGGCGTCCGCCACCTCGGGGGACCAGTAGTCGACCGTGCCTTCGAGGCGGTCCAGCGAGGGGTGGTCGAGGCGGCGCAGGAACTTCTGGCGCAGGCCCAGCTTCTCGCCCAGCAGATAGTTCGGCGGGGTCTTCCGGTTGTCGGCGAAGAACTCCACGCCGGAGCCGAAGATGTCGGCCAGCGACTCGTTCAGCGCGCCCGGTTCGCCGAACTGGTTGCCGTCGTTGTCGACGCGCGTCGGTTCGAGCCCGGCGGTGGCGTCCACCACGCCGTGGGTCAGCTCGTGGCCGGTGACGTCGAGGACGACCAGCGGCTTCTTGATCTCGGCGCCGTCCCCGTCGCCGTAGAGCATGCACCCGCAGTCCGGGTCCCAGAAGGCGTTGCCGACCTTGTGGCCCCAGTGGACCATGGCGCGCGCGGGCCTGGAGTTGTTCGCGATGCCCTTGCGGTTGAAGGTCTTCCGGTAGAAGTCCAGGGTCTCGGTGATGCCGTACTGGGCGTCGGCGGCGGCGCTGCCCCGGCTGGTGGTGGTGCCGTCGCCCCAGCTGTCGGTGGTGCTGGTGAACTTGGTGCCCTGGTTGAAGCTCTCGGTCTCCTTGCCCTTGGCGTCCCGGGTCTCGGTGCCGTAGCGGGTAGGGTCCTTGAGCAGGAAGCTCTTGCGGGCGGTCTGCGTGGTGGTGAGCGGGACCTTGCCGACGAAGAGGGACCTGCCGGAGCCGTGGGCGGTCACCGGGTAGCGGGCGGCGGCGGAGACGGACGCCCCGGCGAGTGCCTGGGCCCGCGCGCCGATGCCGGCGGCCGGGTCGAGGATCTCGCCGCGGCTGCGCAGGGTGTCCAGCAGCTTGGGCGAGAGGAACTCGTCGCTGTCCGGCGTGTTGCTGCGCACCTTTCCGGTGAGGGCGTCGACGACGACCGTGCTGGAGCCGTTCGCGCCGTCGACCGTCACCCGGTAGGCGAGGGCGGCTGCGCCGTCCCGGGCGTCCACCACCAGCCGGGCGGCGCCGGCGTCGCCGCCGGCCGCCGTGGCGGCCTTCTCCTCGGCCTGCTCGGCGGTCAGCTTCGCCCCGGTGGCCGCGGGCCTGACGGCGTGGTCGGCCGCGCGGGTGACGCCGGTGTAGGCCAACCGGCGGGAAAGATGGACGACGAGGTCGCCGCCGAGGACCGGCATCCCCTGGTGGGTGCGGACGAATCGGACGTGGCGCGCCCCCTCGGGGTCGATCATCACGTCCTGCGGCCGGAGTTCGTCGCCCGCGCCGACACCGGTCGCCGCGGCATGGGCGAAGGCGGCGGCCCGGGCCGCCGCCACCACCTGCGCGGTCGTCGTGGCGGAGGCCGCGGCCGGCTGTCGTACCCCCGTCGCGGGACCCGCGAAGGCCGTTCCGGCCAGGCCCGTGGCGGCCGTCGTCACGGCGACGGCGACCGCCAGGCTGCGTATGTGCGCGCTACGCACTGATCAGGGTTCCTTCGTTCGAAGACGGCTGTGGTCACCAACCGCCTTGCGGCAGAGCGCCGCCTGGCGCCAAGGGGGCTGGTCGGGCCCCGGCCGCAACCCTTCCGGACGAGTCATGTCCATGTAAAGCACAGTTCATCGCTTTTATTGCATTTCGTGGCAATATTTGGCGAATCCCCGCCGCGCGGTGATCAGAGAGTGACCAACTGTGCGTCGGCTGTGGAGATGTGACGGGATGCGAGAGGGTTCCCCGAACCGTATGTGACTCATCTCGCATCGAAGGCAGCACAGAGAGGAACCGGTCCGAATGGTCTCGGCAATGGTGTGCAGGAGCGCGGTGCTCGGGGCGGTGACGCTGTCGCTGCTCGCGGTCCCGGCCCACGCGGCGCCCCTGAAGACGGCGGGGAAGGCGCGGGCGGCCGCCGCCCTGCCCGCGCCCGACACGGCCGGGCTGGCCGCGGTCCTGCGCTCGGTCGTGGCGAAGGGCGCGCCCGGCGCGATGGCCCGCATCGACGACGGCACGCGGGTCTACCGGTCCGCGCAGGGCATCGCCGACCGCACGAGCCGGCGGGCCCTCACCACCACCGACCGCTTCCGGGTGGGCAGTGTCACCAAGACGTTCTCGGCGGTGGTCCTGCTGCAACTGGTGGACGAGCACAGACTCGCCCTGGACGCGCCGGTCAACCGCTATCTGCCGGGCCTGCTGCCCGACGACCGCATCACCGTGCGGCACCTGCTGAGTCACCGCAGCGGCCTGTACGACTACACCAACGACATGTTCGCCGACAGCGTGGCCGGCTTCGAGGCCGTGCGCGACAAGGTCTTCACCTACCGCCAGCTGGTGGACATGTCCCTGAGGAAGCCGCGCACCAACGCGCCGGGCGCCGCCTACTCGTACTCCAACACCAACTTCGTGGTCGCCGGCATGCTGATCGAGAAGCTCACGGGGCACAGCGTGCGCACCGAGTACGAGAACCGCATCTTCAAGCCGCTGAAGCTCAGCGACACCTTCTACGTGCACCCCGACACGAGGATCCCGGGGCAGCACGCCAACGGCTACCTCACCGCGGACCAGGCCGGTGCCCAGCCCGTCGACGCCACGAGCCAGACGGTCTCCTGGGCGCAGAGCGCGGGCGCGATCATCTCCAGCGCCCGCGACCTCGACACCTTCTACTCGGCGCTGGTGCGCGGCAAGCTGACATCGGCCGCCCGCCTCGCGGAGATGGAACGCTTCACCCGCGTCAACTCCACCACCTCCTACGGCCTCGGACTGCGCCGCCGCGAGCTGTCCTGCGGGATCTCGGTGTACGGCCACACCGGCGCCGTCCAGGGGTACTACACGTACGCCTTCACCACCAAGGACGGCAGGCGCAGCCTCACCGCGCTCGCCAACACCTCCAACAGCTCCGACGTGCTCAACACACTGGCGGCCACCCTGGAGCCGGCGTTCTGCGGCGAGCAGAAGTCCACGCACGCCGCGGCCGCGCCGGTCGAACAGGAGGACGTGGCCCCGGCCGCGCCTCAGGAGCAGTAGGGCCCTGCCTCTTCGGGGAACCTCGCGCCCGGGCCGGACGTTCAACCGGCGACTCCCCACCGGGCGCGGCGTTCGGCCCCTGACCTCGTAGAGGCGGCGCGATGAGCGAGCTGGTCCCCGGGGGCAATCTGCCCCTTCCGGGCGGCGCGCTGACGCTGCGGGTGCCCGGTCCCTTCGACGTGTCGGCGCTGATCACCGGCGAGAGCGGCAAGGTAGGCGGGGACGCCGACTTCGTCTTCTACAACCAGCCGGACGCGCCCGGCGTCCGGCTGCGCGGTGACACCCTGACCGTCGAGCCGGCGCTGCTGCGGGCGGGCGCCCAGCGTGTCACCCTCTCGGTCACCGCCGCCGAGCCCGGCACCCCGCTCGGCCGGCTGCCCGCGGCCACCCTGCACGTGACCGACCGCCTCGGCCGTACCGTGGCCCGCTTCGCACCGCCACGCCCGCAGACGGAGACCCTGCTGCTGCTCTCCGAGATATACCGCCGGGGCACCGGCTGGAAGCTGCGCGCGATCGGCCAGGGATACGCGGACGGACTGGCCGGCCTCGCCCGGGACTTCGGCGTCGACGTGGTCGAGGACCGGCAGCCGTCCCCCGGTTTCCGCGCCGCGATCCCGGCCCAGCGCACGGCCGCCTCGCCTTCCCGCCCCTCGCTGGCCTCGTTCCCCGATCCGGACGGTCTGCTGGGGCTGGTCAACTCCGCCCGTGCCCGGGCCGGCCGCCCGCCGGTGGCCCCGGACGCCCGGCTCGCCTCCGCCGCCCTCGCCCACGCCACCGCGATGGCCGACGCCGGCCGGCTGTCCGGCGAGAGCCGCGACGGCGTCTTCGTCCACCAGCGGATCACCGGTACCGGATTCGCCTATGTGACGGTGGGCGAGCACCTCGTCTCGGGCCCCCGCACCCCGGCCGAGTTCATCGACTACTGCCTGCGCACCGAGGACGCCCGGCGCACCCTGCTCGACGCGGCGTTCACGCACGCCGGCCTGGCTCACGCCCGCAGCCCGCGGGACGGGGACACCTACTGGACCGCCCTGTGGGCCAGGCCCCTCACCCAGGCCGAACTGGCCCGCACCCAGGCCGAGGTCGTCGACCTCACCAACACGGAGCGCACCCGGGCCGGGCTGCGGCCGCTCGCGGTGGATCCGCAGCTGGCGGCCGCCGCGCAGGCGTACAGCACCGACATGGCGGCCCGCGACTTCTACTCGCACACCTCCCCCGAGGGCACCCAGCCCTGGGACCGGGCCGCCGCCGCGGGCTCGCGGCGGCGCACCATCGGCGAGAACATCGCCTGCGGCCAGCGCTCCGCGGCCGAGGTGGTGGACGGCTGGATGAACAGCCCGGGGCACCGGGCCAACATCCTCGGACCGGACTTCACCCACATAGGCATCGGCTTCGCCGGGGGCGGCCGGGCCGGCACCTACTGGACCCAGCTGTTCGGTGCCTGAACCGGTACGGTGCGTGATCTTGGCGGAACGGGTCCGTCCGGGACACCATGCCCGGCATGAAGGGTGATCTCTTTTCAAGTCAGCACATGGTGGCGCCGGCGGTCGAGCCGGGCATGACGGTCGAGAACGCGAAGTGCGTCAGGTACGCGGTCAACGGCGAGATGTACGCCCGGCAGGGCGCGATGATCGCGCACCGCGGCGCTCTGAAGTTCGAACGCAAGGGCCAGGGTGTGGGCGGGATGCTCAAGCGCGCGGTCACCGGCGAGGGGCTGCCGCTGATGTCCGTGCAGGGCCAGGGCGAGGCCTGGTTCGCGCACGAGGCGCAGAACTGTTTCATAGTGGAGCTGGAGCCGGGCGACCTGTTCACCGTGAACGGCCGCAACGTCCTGTGCTTCGACGCCACTCTGGCGTACGAGATCAAGACGGTGAGGGGGTCCGGCATCGCCGGCGGCGGTCTGTTCAACAGCGTGTTCTCCGGGCACGGCAGGCTCGGGCTGATCTGCGACGGCAACCCGCTGGTGATCCCGGTCTCGCCGCAGGCCCCGGTGTACGTCGACACGGACGCCGTGGTGGGCTGGACCGCACACCTGCAGACCTCGCTGCACCGTTCGCAGTCCATCGGGTCGATGCTGCGCGGCGGTTCGGGCGAGGCGGTCCAGCTGATGCTCCAGGGCGAGGGGTACGTCGTGGTCCGGCCGAGCGAGCTGACCCCGCAGAAGGCACAGCAGCACTGAGCCGCGGCAGCCCTGGTCCACCTGGCCCGGCCGCCGCGGCCGGGGCGGGTTGACCAGGGCGGTCCGGCCGGGTCAGGGTGCGAACGGCGCGGACTTCCGCCCCCGCGCCGGAAAGGTGAACCGCCTTGAACGGCATCATCGGCATCTCGGACATCGAGGCCGCGGCCCGGACCGTCGCCGGGCACGTCGTACGTACCCCCACCGTGCCCAGCCCCGGCCTGTCGGAGCTGCTCGGCGCGCCGGTCACGGTCAAGCTCGAACTCCTCCAGCGCACCGGCTCCTTCAAGGCGCGCGGTGCCACGGCGAAACTGCTGTCGCTGAGCGAGGCCGAGCGCGCGGCCGGCGTGGTGGCGGTCAGCGGCGGCAACCACGGCATCGCCCTCGCGGTGATGGCCGCGGCCCTCGACGTGAAGGCGACGGTGGTGATGCCACGGACGGCGCCCGCGCGGTCGATCGGGCTGGTCGAGGCGGCCGGCGCGTCGGTGCGGCTCACCGACGGCATGGACTCCGCGTTCGAGCTGGTGGTGCGGCTGCGGGACGAGGGGCTCACGCTGGTCCATCCCTTCGACGACCCGGTGGTGATCGCCGGACAGGGCACGGTGGGCCTGGAGCTCGCCGAGGACGCGCACGACCTCACCGACGTGATCGTCAGCATCGGCGGCGGGGGGCTGATCGCGGGCGTCGCGGCCGCCCTGCGCGCCCGCCGCCCCGGGGTACGGGTGTGGGGTGTGGAGACGGCGGGTGCCCAGGCCATGTCCGAGGCGCTCGCGGCGGGCGGTCCGCTGCCGGTCGCGGTGTCGTCGATCGTGACGACGCTCAGCGCGCCGTCCGTGTCCCGGCTGACGTACGACCACGCGGCGGCGCTGGTGGAAGAGGTGCTGGTGGTGCCGGACCGGGAGGCCGTGCGGGGCAGTCTGGAGTTCGCCGAGCACGCCAAGGTGTGGACCGAACCGGCCGCCGGCTGTCTGCTGCCCGCGGCCCGGCAGGTGCGCGAGCGGGTCGGCGACGAGGCCCGGATCGGGCTCGTGGTGTGCGGGGGCAATGTGACCCGCCAGGAGATCGCGGAGTGGACCGAGCGCTTCGGACTGGACTGACCGGCGGACCGCAGCCGGGCCTTTACCGTCGGTTACCCACAGGTCGAGGCCCGGCCATTCACTGTTTTCCCCAAGTTACCGGCCGGTGCGGCCAGTTGAATAAAAGGCAAGAACGGCCGCGGAGTTGCAGATTCTTTGAACACTCCCGGGCACGTCCCGCGTACCTCTGGTTAATGACGAGGCAGGGGTTTCAGCGAGGGATGACGATGGTCAAGGCGCATGTCTCCGCACAAGAGTTGGTCGCCGGAAGGTACCGGCTCCTCGAAGCCGCCGACCGCGAGCCGAACCGGATCAGCTGGTACGCGGAGGACGTGCAGGCCGAGCGACCGCGCCTGGTGACCCAGATCGCGTTTCCCGAGCCGCCAACCGAGGACACCGTGCGCCGGACCACGGCCCGTATTCTGCGCTCCTCCGAGGTGATGAGCGCGCTGCGGCCCGGGCGGGTCGCCATGGTGATCGACGCCTTCGAGGAGGCGGGCTCGCTGTGGACGGTCACGGAGCTGATCGACGGCACGCCGCTCAGTGAGCTGCTCGCGCGGCAGTCCACGTTCACCTACGTACGGGCCGCGCGCATCGGTCTCGAAGTGCTCGACGTGCTGGAGGCCGCTCACGCCGACGGGTACACGCACGGCGAGCTCAGCCCCGGCCAGATCTACGTCCGGGACCGGGGCCCGGTGGTCGTCACCGGGTTCGGCCTGGCCGGTGCGACGCTGGCGCCCCGGGTGACCGCGCCGTCGTACGCCTCGCCGGAGCAGGCGCGGGACGAGCGCATCGGGCCCGCCGCCGACCTGTGGGCGCTCGGCGCGATCCTCTACACGATGGTCGAGGGACGGCCGCCGTTCCGGGACCGGGGCCGGACGGAGGCCACCCTGAAGGGCGTGGACCGGCTGCCGTTGCGCACCCCGCTGCGGGCCGGCCCGCTGACCCCGGCGGTGCAGGGACTGCTGCGGAAGAACTCCCGGGAGCGGCTGAGCCGGCCGGTGGCGCGGCAGGTACTGGCTCGGGTCCTGGACGAGGATCCCGACACGGTCGCCGAGCCCGTCCCCGTCTCCCGGCTGCGCGGTGCCTATGTGGCCGCCCGGGCCTCCGGGTGGAGCAGAACCACCATGATCGGCGGGACCGCGCTGGCCGTGGTGACCGTGTCGGTCGCGGTGCTGGCCGCGACGCAGGGCCTGCCGGGCGCCTCCTCGGCGGGCTCGGCCCCGACCGCCTCCGCCACCGCCGGCGACCCGGCCAACCGGACGGACGGCAACGGCCCCGGCCCCTCCCCCTCACGGACGGTGCCCTCCTCCCCCGTCCGGTCGTCCCCCGCCCCCGCCTCCGCCTCCGCCTCCCCTTCGGCCATCGCCTCGGGGAGCGCCCTGCCGGCCGGATTCCACCGCTACACCGCCCCGGAGGGGTTCTCGGTGGCCCTCCCGAAGGGCTGGAAGCGCCTCGGCACCCAGCGGGACGACGTCGCCTATCGCGTCACCTTCGGCCCGGGCGGCGACGACCTGCGCACCCTGGCCGTCACATACAGCACCAAGGCGGGCCCGGACCCGGTCGTGATCTGGCGGGACGACGTGGAGCCCAGTCTGGAGAGGCTGGACGGCTACCGGCGGATCGGCGAGATCAGGGCGACCACCTACCAGGGCCACCGGGCGGCGGACATCGAGTGGCTCTCCGGAACCGGTGCCGACCGGGTGCGCACCTTCGGCCGGGGCTTCCTGCTCGGCGGTGGCCGCAGCTTCTCGCTGCGCATCACGGCACCCGCGGCAGACTGGGACGACGCCGCCGACCAACTCGCCATGAAGACCTTCCTGGCGACGTTCCGCGGTTCCGCCGGCTGATCCGTTTTCCGCCCGGCCGCCGGGGGACCCGGCGTCCATGGTGCAAATCGGATACACGATGATGACCGAGCAGGCCGGTCCATGTGATCTCGTGGACCATCTGGTGGCAGCCGAGGAGGCGGGCTTCGACTTCTCGGTGGCCTCGGACCACTACTTTCCGTGGTTGCGCGCGCAGGGCCACTCGCCGTACGTGTGGAGTGTGCTCGGTGCGGCCGCCCAGGCCACCACCCGGATCCCGCTGATGACCTATGTGACCTGCCCGACGTTCCGCTACCACCCGGCGATCGTGGCCCAGAAGGCCGCGACCGTGCAGCTGCTGTCCGGAGGCCGGTTCCGGCTCGGCCTCGGCTCGGGAGAGAACCTCAACGAGCACGTGGTGGGCGGCGGCTGGCCCTCGGTGGACATACGCCACGAGATGCTGGAAGAGGCGGTGGAGATCATCAGGGCGCTGTTCGCGGGCGGCCATGTCAACCACCGCGGCACCCACTTCGACGTGAAGTCCGCCCGGCTGTGGGACCTCCCCGCCGAGCCGCCGCCGATCGGTGTCGCGGTCTCCGGCGAACGGTCCTGCAAGCTCGCCGGGCACCTCGCCGACCTCGTCATCGCCACCGAGCCGAAGACGTCCCTCCTCGACGCGTTCGACCGGCACGGCGGTGCGGGCAAGCCCCGAATCGGCCAGCTGCCGGTGTGCTGGGACCCCGACCGGGACACGGCGGTGAAGCGGGCGCACGCGCAGTTCCGCTGGTTCGGCGGCGGCTGGAAGGTGAACTCCGAACTGCCGCACCCCGACTCCTTCGAGTCCGCGACCCAGTTCGTCACCCAGGACGACGTGGCCGCCTCCATCCCCTGCGGGGACGACCCGGACGACTTCGTCGAGGCCGTACGGCCGTACGCCGAGGCCGGGTTCGACGAGATCGCCCTGGTCCAGATCGGCGGCGAGTCGCAGCCCGAGTACCTGGACTGGTCCCGCAAGACCCTGCTGCCGGCGCTGCGCGACGCGCTCGGCTGATCTTCGACGGTGCGGCAAACCCCGGCCAATGGGTCGATATAGGCTGCCGGTCGTTACGTATGCAGTTCCGCAGCCTTCAGGAGTGTCCTCCGTGACCCTAGCGATCGACCCGTCCGAGACGTCCAGCGCGTCCCCGGCCCCCCTCTCCGACCTGGTGGCCCGGGACGCGCGCGAGTTCGGCGCCTACGTGCGGACCGGAGGCTGGACGTTCGGGCTGATGGTGGCCCGCAGCGTCCGGCCGGGCGGACAGGGCGCGGACGAGACGCCGAAGGTCCCGGCGAAGGAGTTCGCCGAGCTGGCCGGCTGCTCCGCGGAGCGCGTCATGCGCTACTACAAGGCCTGGGACAAGGCCGCCGACGACGGCCTGGTCCCGCACTTCGAGGCCCTGGCGCCGGGACAGGAGGTGGAACTCCCTGACTCCGACGTCTGGTTGAGCTACTACGTCGCGCGCAGCAGCGCCCACTCCGAGCGCGGCACCGCCATCGCGGAGGCCGCCGAGGCCGAGGGCATCCGGCCCACCAAGGCTCTCGAAGTCGCCGAGAACCCCACCGCGCTGCGCGCCGCGATCCTCGCCGACCCCTCCACCGCCCGCGCCGCCCGCTCGGCCCTCCTCGACCGCATCAAGGAGGACCCGGACCTGCAGACCGTGCTGGCCCGGGACGTGGTCCGCACCGCGGACCTGAAGAAGGCCGTCGCCACCGAGAGCCGTTCGGCCGACCGCATCGGCTACGTCCGGCAGATCGCCGAGTCCGGCCAGATCAAGACCCCGGCCGGGCAGACCGTGGACGCGCCGGCCGGACTGCGCCAGGAGGCCGAGCGCCATCTCTCGCTCCTCGACGAACTGGAGGAGGACGAGGACACCGGCGAGTGGGCGAGCGAGGCCTACGACACCATGAAGAACCTGGTCGTGGAGGCGGTGGAGGCCGACCCCGAACTGCGGGTCCAGGAGAAGCGCACCAGGTTCTACAGCAGCCTCCAGAAGGCGACCAGGGCGTTCGAGGAGCTGACCTTCGACGACGCCCAGGACTTCTACGAGGACGACATGGTCCAGCGCCTGGAGGACCTCCAGCAGGCCATCGGCTCCTGCCTGGCCGCGCTGCGCGGCGCGAAGGGCACCGAGGAGGCACAGGTCTCGCAGGGCAATTCCGCTCGGGATTGAGCGTTTTTCCCGTGAGAGGGGTACTAGAGGGCACCAAGCCGGTCGTTCCCGGAGGCCACTCACGTGAACCCCATCGTGCACAGGACCCTGGTCGTACAGCTCCGCGCGGAAGGCACGGGCCGCTGCCCCGTCCTCGCCCATCTGTCGTACGACGCCAGTGACCCGTTCGCCGTCACCGCGGTGTTCACCCTGGACGGCAGGGTGCTCGCCCGGTGGCGGCTGGACCGCGAGATGCTGAACGACGGGCTGAGAGAGCCGGTCGGGGTCGGGGACGTCCGGCTGCGCCCCGTACGGCAGGGGCGCTGGAGGGAAGTGCGCATGGATTTCCTCGGCGACCTGCTGCCCGGCGGCAGCCGCCACCACGCGGTGGTGTTCGCCTGGGCGCCCGCACTGGCCTCCTTCCTGAGCGACACGTATCTGGCCGTGCCGCCCGGCCGGGAAGAGGTCCCGGTGGACGACGTACTCGCGGAGATCCTCGCCACCGGGTGAGTAGCCGTACTCATGCCGGTGTCCGGACGCCGCGGCCACGATGGGGCTCCCACCACAAGGAGTCCGCGATGACCGCAGTACACCCCGCCCCGCGCCCCGTTCCGCACCGAGTGCCCCGCCGTGTTCCGCCGGCCCTGCTCGCCGGGGTGGTGGTGGCCGGCATGGCGCTCTCGGCGTGGGGCGCGCGGGACCGTACCACCTGGTTCCTGGAGACCGTGTGGGTGCTGGCCGGGCTGCCGCTGGTGGTGCTGACCTGGCGGCGCTTCCCGCTGACGGGCCTGCTGGCCGGCCTCCTCGCGGCGCACGCGCTGGTGCTCGCCGCCGGCGGCCACTACACCTACGCCGAGGTGCCGGTGGGCGACTGGGTGCGCGACGCCTTCCACCTGTCCCGCAACCCGTACGACCGGTTCGGCCACCTCATGCAGGGCTTCGTGCCGGCGATCCTGGTCCGCGAGCTGCTCGTGCGCACGTCCCCGCTGCGCGGCAGCCGCTGGCTGGCCCCGCTGACGGTGTGCGCCTGCCTCGCCTTCAGCGCCTTCTTCGAGCTGCTGGAGTGGCTGGCGGCCGAGATCGGCGGGCACGGCGCGGACGCTTTCCTGGCCACGCAGGGCGATGTGTGGGACACCCAGTGGGACATGTTCTGCGCGCTGATCGGGGCGACGGTGTCCCTGCTGGTGCTGAGCAGGGTGCACGACCGGCAGCTGCGGACGCTGGAGGCGGCGCGGCGGGCCGTGTGAGGCGGCTCAGCGGGTGGTCCGGCGGTGCCGGGACCACAGCGGCAGGCCGTACCAGCACACCAGGTACCAGACGACGACGCCCGCCACCACCCAGGTCACGGCGCTCCCCTGGGTGGCCACCCGGAGGATCAGCACCAGCGAGGCGGTCATGGTGGCCAGCAGCAGGAACAGGCCGACCAAGGTCAGCCGGGACGCCAGCCGCACCGCCTCCGGCTTCACCTTCCGGCCGGAGACCAGCCGGTGCAGGGAGACGGGGCCGATGAGGGCCCCCGTGGCGGACGCGCCCAGGATGACGGTGACGATGTAGATCGTCTTGTCCACGTGGGACAGCTCGGCGTACTTCTGCTGGAAGGCCACGGTGAGCAGGAAGCCGAACAGGATCTGCACGCCGGTCTGGGCGACACGCACTTCCTGGATGAGTTCCGTCCACATGCGGTCGGCGCGCTCTTCCGGCGTCTCGTCCCGGCCGGTCCGCCGCTCCTGGTCGGTCATGGAGTGCGTGTAACCCCCGGACCGGTCCTTCAAACGGCGCGGGCCGGGAGCGGCAGGGCTCGCTCCCGGCCCGTACCGGTGCTACCAGCGGCTCTCCACCTGGTCCTTGATCCGGCGGTCGTACAGCTCGCGGATCGCGGCGACCGTCTCCCCCGGCAGCTCCGGGAGCCTCGCCGTGGCCGCGTTGGCGCGGGCCTGCTCCGGGTTGCGGGCGCCCGGGATCACCGTGGTCACGCCGGGCTGGTCGATGATCCAGCGCAGGGCGAGCTGGGCCGGGGTGTATCCCTCGGGGGCGAGGGCGGCGAACTCGGCGGCGGCCTCGACGCCCGTGGCGTAGTCCACGCCGGAGAAGGTCTCGCCCTGGTCGAAGGCCTCGCCGTGCCGGTTGTAGGTGCGGTGGTCGTCGGCCGCGAAGACGGTGTCCTTGGTGTACTTGCCGGACAGCAGCCCGGAGGCGAGCGGCACGCGCGCGATGATGCCGACGCCGGCCTCCTGGGCGGCGGGAAGCACCTCGTACAGCGGCTTCATGCGGAACGGGTTGAGGATGATCTGCACGCTGGCCACGCCCGGGCGGGCGATCGCGGTGAGCGCCTCGGCGCTGGTCTCGACGCTGACGCCATAGGCCGCGATGCGCTCCTCCTCGACCAGGGTGTCCAGGGCGTCGTACACCGCGTCGGACGAATAGACCGGGGTGGGCGGGCAGTGCAGCTGCACCAGGTCCAGGCGGTCCACGCCGAGGTTGCGGCGCGACCGGTCGTTCCACGCGCGGAAGTTGTCCAGAACGTAGTTCTCCGGGATCTGGTCGACGCGGCGGCCCATCTTGGTGGCCACCAGCACATGCAGGTCCGGCCTGCCGCGCAGGAACGTGGCGATGGTCTGCTCGCTGCGCCCGTCGCCGTACACGTCGGCGGTGTCGAAGAAGGTCACCCCCGACTCCGCGGCCGTCTCCAGGACGGCGAGCGCCTCCTTGTCGTCCACCTCGCCCCAGTCGGCGCCGAGCTGCCATGTGCCCAGGCCGACGACCGATGCCCGCTGTCCCGACCTGCCGATTACGCGTTCGTCCATGGCGCCAGTCTGTCATCCGCCACCGACATCGGTGTCAGGGGCCGGTTCGTCGGCGTGCGCCCGTGCAGCCTTCGCTCCGTCCACCGGGCAAGGCAGGAAGCGGCGCGCCGGCCAGGTCGAGCCGAGCCACGTGGTCCCGGCGGCCCCGCGCCGCGGGGCCGCCACCGGCCCCCGGCGCCTTCCGCGGGTCGGCCGGGCGCCGCTGACGGACCCGGAGCCGGGTCAGGGCGTCAACTGGGCCTGGACGGCGGGTCCGTAGCGGTCGACGATGTCGGCGGCCGCGGAGTCGCGCAGCCGGGGGCCGCGGGCGATGCCGTACATCACGCCCAGGCCGATGAGCTGGGCGACGGCGAGCTCGGCGCGCAGGCCGGGGTCGGGGCCGGTGAGCCGGGCGGCGAGGGCGTCGACCACGTGGGCGCGGAAGTTGGCGCGCAGGATGTCTCCGTGGTCGCCGTGCAGGGGGGCGAAGGCGATCCGCAGCAGTGGGTCGGCGCCGCGGTCGCGCTGGCTCTCCACGACGTGCCGGACCATGTGCCGGCCGAGGTCGTCCAGGGGGGCGTCGAGCAGGGCGGCCGCGTCGGTGTCGAAGGACATGACGCGGGCGAACAGGCTGTCCTTGTTGCCGAAGTACTTGAGGATCAACGGCGCGCTGACCCCGGCGCGTTCGGCGACGTCCTTGAGGGTGATGTCGGCGTGCGCGTGCCGGGCGAGGAGGTAGCGGGCCGCCCTGAGGATGGCCGCTTTGGTGGCCTCGGCGTCCCGGCGGGCGGGGGCGGACGCCGGGGCGGACGGGGTGTCGGGTGGGGTGCTCACGGCACTCATGCTCCCTCCAGCGCGTCGTCCCTCGCACTCTCGGCACGGCCCCCGGCGCGCAGGCCGCCGCCGGGTGCCTTGTCGCCGGGGATGGAGAGGGCCGCGGCACTGGCGGCGAGGGCGACGGCGCCGGCCATCGCGAAGGCCAGCAGGTAGCCGTGGAGCGTGGCGATCGGGACGCCGCCGACCAGGCTGGTGTGGTGGGTGAGGACGGCGGCCACGGCGGCGCTGGAGGTGGCCTGGCCGATGGTGCGCATGAGGACGTTGACGCCGTTGGCGGAGGCGGTCTGGCCCGCCGGGACGGCCCGCAGGATCAGCGTGGGCAGCGCGGAGTAGGCGAGGGTGGTGCCGGTGGCGACGACGGTGGCACCCAGGATGATCATCCAGAGGTCGCGGCTGTCGGCGATGCGGACCACGTATCCGCAGGCGATCACCGCGGCGCCGAGGGCCAGGGTGACGCGGGGGCCGCGGGAGGCGGAGATCCGGGCCGAGACCGGCGAGAACAGCAGCATGGTCACGCCGCCGGGGAGCAGGCACAGGCCGGTGGCCACGATCGACAGGCCGAGGCCGTATCCGGTGGCCTTCGGGGCCTGCACCAGCTGGGCGGTGACGAGGGAGTTGGCGTAGAAGGCGAAGCCGGTCAGCAGGGCGGCGACATGGGAGAGGCCGACCCGTGGCCGGGTCACGAGGCGCAGGTCGACCAGGGGCTGCGCGGTCCGCACCTGCTGCCACCACCACAGGGCCAGCACGAAAACGGCGGCGCCGAACAGTCCGAGGACGCGCGGGCTGCCCCACCCCCACTGCCCGCCCTGGGAGACGCCGAGCAGCAGCGAGGTCAGCCCTGTGGCCAGCCCGAGGGTGCCGAGGACGTCGAACCGGCCGGGCTCGCGCACCGGTGACTCCCGGACCGCCCACCAGACGGCCGCGACGCCCAGCGCACCGAGGAAGCCGGTCAGCCAGAACATGGTGTGCCAGTCGTAGTACTGCACGACCAGCGCGGCCAGCGGCAGGCCCAGGGCGGCTCCGATGCCGACGGTGGAGCTCATCAGCGCCACCGCCGATCCCCGGCGCTCGGGCGGGAGTTCATCGCGCAGGATGCTGATCGAGAGCGGTACGACGGAGGCGGCGGCGCCCTGCAGCGCGCGGGCGGCGATGAGCACGGCGATGTCCGACGACAGGGCGCACATCACGGAGCCCGCGGTCATCAGCGCGAGCGCCCCGGTGAGCACCCGGCGCTTGCCGTACATGTCACCGGCCCGGCCGAGCACGGGGGTGAGGACCGCCCCGGCGAGCAGGGTCGCGGTGACCGTCCAGGAGACGGCGCCGGCCGAGGAGTGGGTGAGCCGGGGCAGGTCCGGCAGGAGCGGGACGACCACCGTCTGCATGACGGCCATGAGGATCCCGCCGAAGGCCAGGACCGGGATGGTCAGCCGTTCCCGCAGCGGGGGCGGCGCGGCGGGCGGTCCCGGGCGGCCGGCTGTCGGGGCGGGCTGGTCCATCGGCACTCCTGCGGGCGGCGCGAATACACAGGTGAATACCAATTCACCTTATCGGGTGAATGGCCTTTCACCCAAGCCGTCCGCGGCCGTACCGGCCTACGACCGGACGTGCAGGGCGCGCACCGCCCGGGGCCCCAGCCACCGCTTGAACCTGCGCAGCACCTCCAGCCGCCCGGCGGCCCTGTCGAGGCCGTAGTAGAGCTGCGGCGGGACGTACGGCAGCAGGGGCGAGTGCCGCTGGCCGAGCAGGGCGAACATGCGGTGCGGCGGCAGGCCGATGTAGCGGGGCAGGTTCTCGTACCACTGGGCGCTGAGGCGGGCGGCGCTCTGGGCGGAGACCAGTTCAGCCCTGCGCCGCCGTTCGTAGGCGGCGAGCGCCTGCGGGAGGGCGGCGTGCTCGCGCAGGGCGTCGGCGAGGCACATCGCGTCCTCCAGGGCGAGGGTGGTGCCGGCGCCGATGGAGTAGTGGGTGGTGTGGGCGGCGTCGCCGAGCAGGACGAGGTTGCCGTGGTGCCAGGTGCGGTTGGTGAGGGTGCGGAAGGCGGGCCAGGCCGCCGAGGAGCCGCCGATCAGCGGGTGGCCGTCGAGGATGCCCGCGAACAGCTTCTCCAGCAGGGCGAGTTGGCCGGCCTCGTCCATCGCGTCCAGGCCGAGTCCGGCGAGGGTGTCCGGGGCGCACTCGATGACGCAGGTGCTGTGCCCGGCGTCGTACGGATAGCCGTAGCACCAGACCCAGCCGTGCCCGGTCTCGACGAAGGCGAAGGTGAAGGAGTCGAAGACCTGGGTGGTGCCGAGCCACACATAGCGGTTGCGGCCCTCGGCGGCCTCGGCGCCGAACCGGTCTGCGTGGTGGCCGCGCAGGGCGCTGTGCACGCCGTCGGCGGCGACCACCAGGTCGGCGTCGGGAAGGGTCCCGGGGGTGATCTCGCTTTCGAACTCCAGCCGCACACCGAGGGCGCGGGCGCGTTCGGCGAGGATCGCCAGGAGGCGGTGGCGGCCGATGCCGTGGCCCGCGTCGCCGGGCTGCCGCGTCACCAGGCCGCGGACGTGGGCGACGCCCTGGGTCCAGCGCACCGAGCTGTCCTCGACGGCCCGCGCCGACTCGGGGTCGTACGTGTGGAGCCGGTCGAGCAGGGCGCGCCAGTAGGTGACGCCCCAGCCGTAGGTGGAGCCCTCGGCGTCGCGTTCGTGGACGGTGATGTCGTGGGACGGGTTCTGCCGCTTGAGCAGGATCGCGAGATACAGGCCGGCGGGCCCGCCTCCGACGCAGACGACCTTCACGCACTCACCCCTGGAATTCACCGAAAGTGATCAACTGGCAACGGAGGGTAGCAGCGCCGGGGTGCCCGGCCGGGCTCTCGAATCGCGCCGGTACGGCGCCGTGGGCCACGCCACCCGGACGGCGGACAGCCGCGAAAGGCCGCCGGGAAGCCGCGCACCCGAGCGCGGACTTCCTCGGCGGTACCGGGCGCGGTTCGGACGGGCGGGTGACCGAGCGGCCGTTCGCCGCGATCGGCGAGGGCTGGCCGGTCAACGTCCGCGTGGACGGCCGTACTTGTCTGCGCAGGTCGCCCGGGACGAGTGTGCGCGATCTGCCGACCCGGGCCGAGGCCGACCCGGTGCTGTCCGTCGCGACGTACGGCATAGCGAGACGAGACGATGAAGCCGTGGAACGACGTGCGGTCGGCGGATCTGCTCGACCACACGAGGTTCTCCACGTTCGACACCCCGGAGGCCTGATCGGGCCCCGGCCTCAGATCTCAGACCTCGGCCATACGGCATTCCGGGTGGCCCCAGCCCTGCGCGTTCTTGGCGATCGGCTCGCCGGCCGCGTAGGAACGGCCGCACAGGCAGCGGCCGGGGAACTTCGCCTTGACGGTGCGGGACGAGGAGCCGCCCGCCGCGCTCTTGCGGGGTGCGGACTTACGGCGCGGGGCGGAGGCGGCGGGCGACGGCGACGGCGGCGGTGCCGGGGAGCCGAGGGCGCTGCCCGCGGCCTCCTGGACCGTGGCCGCCTGGCTGGCCGCGCGGTCGGCGAAGTCGTTCAGCGGGTCGCCGTCGACCTGGTGGGCGGGGACGTACCGGAAGTCGACCGTGCGGCCGTCGAGGAGTTCGTCGATGCGGACGACCAGGTCCTGGTTGGCGACCGGCTTGCCCGCGGCGGTCCTCCAGCCGTTGCGCTTCCAGCCGGGCAGCCAGGTGGTGACGGCCTTCATCGCGTACTGCGAGTCCATCCGCACCTCAAGCGGCACGTCCGGGTCGACCGCCGAGAGCAGCCGCTCCAGGGCCGTCAGTTCGGCCACGTTGTTGGTGGCCTTGCCGAGCGGCCCGGCCTCCCAGCGGGCCGGCGTCGCCGCGTCGTCGGACACCACCCAGGCCCAGCCGGCCGGTCCCGGGTTTCCCTTAGAAGCCCCGTCGCACGCGGCCACCACTCGTTCACGCATGGGCCCGATCATGCCACGGCCGGCCGGGGCGCCCGCCGCGGCCCGGGATCCGCCCTGGTCAGAGCTCCGCGCTCGACGCCATCTCGCTTTCGGTGGCGGTGATGCCGATCACCCAGAAGTCAGCGCCGCGCCGGTCGGTCGGTGAGCGCCGCGACGCCGATGCCTCGCCGCCGTCCGCCCGGATCCGCTCGGCGGTGGCGGTGGCGGTGGCGGAGGCGGAGGCGTCCGGCGAGGCGAGGCAGAGGCACCACTGCGGCTGCCCTCCTGACCGGGCACGGTCGGCACGACGGCGGCGACGCCTTGCCGTTCGCGTGGGCCGGGGAGCAACTGCCGTACTCCGATACGCCGGCCACCAGGCCCTCCGCCCGCGCGCCGAACGCCGGACCGAGGCGGACACTGGGAAGAGAGTCGGCGGCCTTCGGCGGACGGGGCGCGGTATGGCGGACGTGATGCGGGCGTGGTCGGTTCAGCGGCCCGGACCGGTCGAGGCGGATCCGCTGCGGCTGGTCGAGCGGCCGGTGCCGGTGCCCGGCGCGGACGAACTGCTGGTCCGGGTGCGGGCCTGCGGGGTGTGCCGCACCGATCTGCATGTCACCGAAGGTGATCTGCCGGTGCGGCGGCCCGGGGTGACACCGGGGCACGAGGTGGTCGGCGTGGTCGCGGGGCTGGGCGCCGGGGTGGCGGACTTCGCGGTCGGCGACCGGATCGGGGTGGCCTGGCTGCGGCATACGGACGGGGAGTGCGCGTACTGCCTGCGGGGCGCCGAGAACCTGTGCCCGCGTTCGGAGTACACCGGCTGGGACGCCGACGGTGGTTACGCGGAGTACACCACAGTGCCGGCCGCTTTCGCCTACCGGCTGCCCGGCGCCCTCGCCGACGTCGCGCTCGCGCCGCTGCTGTGCGCCGGGATCATCGGCTATCGCGCGCTGCGCCGGGCGTCGCTCCCGCCGGGCGGGCGGCTCGGCCTGTACGGCTTCGGGGGCAGCGCCCACCTGTGCGCGCAGGTGGCGCTCGCCCAGGGCGCGCGCGTGCATGTGCTCACCCGGGGTGCCGAGGCGCGGCGGCTGGCCGTGGAGCTGGGCGCGGCCTCGGCGCGGGACGCCTACGAGGCGCCGCCGGAGCCACTGGACAGCGCGATCCTGTTCGCGCCGGTCGGCGACCTGGTGCCGGTCGCGCTGCGCGCCCTGGACCGGGGCGGGGTGCTGGCGGTCGCGGGCATCCACCTCAGCGACGTGCCGCCGCTGAACTACGAGCGCGAGCTGTTCTATGAGCGGGAGTTGCGCAGTGTCACCTCCAACACCCGTGCCGACGGACGGGAGTTCCTGGCCCTCGCCGAGCGGCACGGCGTGCACGCGACCACCCACACCTACCCGCTGTCCCAGGCCCCGCAAGCGCTGCGGGACCTGAAGGCCGGGCGCTTCGACGGGGCCGCGGTACTGGTGAACGACCTTTCCTGAGCCCCCGGCGGCCGGCCGGGGCACGAGAGCGGGCGACCGGCGCGCGACCCGGGAACCGCAACCCTTTCCACCCCGAACGCCGGGTTTGCACAACTAAGGCAGGCAACTGCCCCTTTCGCGCCGTACCCGTAGATCACCAAGGCTGCTTGGCTTGTCGGTGCGCACCACCACCTCGCACACCACCGGCCTGCCGGGTCACCGTTGTTCACCTCTCTGCTGGAGGGAATGTGTCCACACCGGACAGCGTCATCGGTTCCGCCGTCGACGAGCCCGAGCCGGATCCCACCCCCGACGGGCAGCTCACCAGCCTGAGCACCCGGGCGGCACGCCAGCTCGCCACCACCACCAAGTCCGCACCGCAGATGCAGGCCATCACCTCCCGATGGCTGCTGAAGACGCTGCCGTGGGTGGACGTCAAGGGCGGCACCTACCGGGTCAACCGGCGCCTCCAACTGCGCACCGGGCGGGGCCGGGTGAGCTTCGAGCAGAACGGCGGGGACGACATCCGGGTCATCCCGCGGACCCTCACCGAACTGCCGATCCTGCGCGGTTACGACGACCTGGACGCGCTGACCCAGATCGCCGGCCGTTTCCGGCCCCGCGAGATCCGCGCCGGACAGGTGCTGTTCGAGGCGGGGCAGCCGGTCACCGAGACCTACCTGGTGGTACACGGCCGGCTCACCCGGTACGCGGCCGGCAGGTACGGCGAGGAGGAGGTCGTCGGGGTCGTCACCGATGGCGACCAGATGGGCGACGAGGCGCTCGGCCAGACCGATCCGCTCTGGCTCACCTCGGTCCGGGCCGAGACGGCGGGTGTGGTCCTCGCGCTGCCCTGGGCGGTCGTCGAGGAGGTCATGGACCGGGTGCCGTCGCTCGGCGCCCACCTCCAGGCCTACGTCGACCGGCAGCGGCTGCCGATGAACCGCAAGGGCGAGGCCGAGGTGCCGGTGCAGGCCGGCCACACCGGCGAGCCGACCCTCCAGGGCGGCTTCGTGGACTACGAACTCGCGCCGCGCGAGTACGAGTTGTCGCTCACCCAGACCGTGCTGCGGGTGCACTCCCGGGTCGCCGACCTCTACAACCACCCGATGGACCAGACCCAGCAGCAGTTGCGCCTCACGGTCGAGGAGATCCGCGAGCGCCAGGAATGGGAAATGGTGAACAACCGGGAGTTCGGGCTCCTGCACAACATCGACTACGGGCAGCGGATCAGCTCCTTCACCGGTCCGCCGACCCCGGACGACCTGGACGAGCTGATCTCCATGCGCCGCAAGACGAAGGTGATCCTGGCGCACCCCAAGGCGATCGCGGCCTTCTTCCGGCAGTGCAACCGGCGCGGGCTCGTGCCCCCTTCCACCCATGTCGACGGGCACGAGATCCCGGCCTGGCGCGGCGTCCCGATCTACCCGTGCAGCAAGATCCCGATCAGCGACGACCACACCAGCAGCATCATCGCGCTGCGCACCGGCGAGGCCGACCAGGGGGTCATCGGCCTCCACCAGACCGGTGTCCCCGAGGAGTTCCAGCCCGGCCTGAACGTCCGCTTCATGGGCGTCAACGAGCAGGCCGTCATCAACTACCTGGTCACCGCCTACTACTCGCTCGCCATCCTGGTCCCCGACGCGGCCGGGATCCTGGAGAACGTCCAGCTCGGCCGCACCGCCGACTGACGGCCTGGAGCACATCCATGAGCACAGCCACCACCTCCTACACCCTGCCAGGGCCGCCGAACATCGCGGAGCGGCTGCGCCCGGCCCGACGCACCGGGGCGGTCCCCGCACTGCACTACCGGCCGGCCGTGCCCGCCGACCCGGAGAAGGCCGCCGAGCTCGACCGCCGGCTGGAGGCCTGGGCCCGCGAGCTGGACCTGTTCCCCGCGGCCTGGAAGGGGGACTTCTCCGGCTTCCAGTTCGGCCGGGCCGTGGTCCTCCAGCATCCGGGCGGCCTGGACCTCGACCGGCTCACCGTCGCCGGCAAGCTGCTGCTCGCCGAGAACATCGTGGACTCCTGCTACTGCGAGGAGGACGAGGGGCGCGGCGGATCCCGGCGGGGCCTCGGCGGCCCGCTGATCATCGCCCAGTCGGCGCTCGACCCCTACCACGGCATCCCGGAACTGGAGGAGGAGTGGCGCGAGGGCATCCGGGCCGACGGTCCGCTGCGGTCGTACCACTTCGCCCTCACGGACTTCGCGAGCTTCGCCACACCGAGCCAGACCGACCGGTTCGTGCACGACGTCGCCCGGCTGCACCTCGGGTACCTGGGCGAGGCCGCGTGGATGGAGACCGGGTACATGCCGCGCATCTGGGAGTACCTGGTGATGCGGCAGTTCAACAACTTCCGGCCGTGTCTGTCGATCGTGGACGCGGTGGACGGCTACGAACTGCCCGAACAGCTCTACGCCCGCCCGGAGATCCAGCGGATCACGGCCCTGGCCTGCAACGCCACCACGATCGTCAACGACCTGTACTCCTTCACCAAAGAGCTGGCGAGCGACCCGGACCACCTGAACCTGCCCAGGGTGGTGGCCGCCAACGACCGGCGTGGGCTGAAGGCGGCCTATCTGAAGTCGGTCGGCATCCACAACCGGATCATGGACGCCTTCGAGGAGGAGTCGGCCGCGCTGGCCGCCACCTCGCCGCTGATCGCGCGCTACGCCGAGGGGCTGGCCGCCTGGGTCTCCGGCAACCACGAGTGGCACGCCACCAACACCAGCCGCTACCACCTGCCCGACTACTGGTAGCCACCGAGCCAATCCGAGACAACGTCAGAGACACTTCGAGGAGAACCTGTTGACCACTGCCCCTGTCACTCGGAAGACCACCACGTCAGCCCCGGTGCCGACCCAGTCCAGGTACCAGAACAGCGTCGCGGAGTACTGGAACGCCGAGGAGAACCCGGTCAACCTCGAACTCGGAAGGATCGACGACCTGTACCACCACCACTACGGCATCGGTGAGGCCGACTGGTCGGTACTCGACGAGACGGACCCGGCGCTGCGCAAGGAACGGGTCACCGGTGAGCTGCACCGCCTGGAGCACGCCCAGGCCGAGCTGCTCGCCTCCCACCTCGGCGCCCTCACACCGGCCGACCGGGTCTTCGACGCGGGCTGCGGCCGCGGCGGCGGCAGCATCGTGGCGAACCTGCGCTACGGCTGCCACGCCGACGGGGTGACCATCTCCGCCAAGCAGGCCGACTTCGCCAACGAGATGGCCCGCAAGCGGGAGGTCGGCGACAAGGTCCGCTACCACCACCGGAACATGCTGGACACCGGCTTCGAGACGGCCGCCTACGCGGCCTCGTGGAACAACGAGTCCACGATGTACGTCGAGCTGGAACTGCTGTTCGCCGAGCACGCCCGGCTGCTGCGCCGCGGCGGCCGCTATGTGACGATCACCGGCTGCTACAACAACACCTACGGGCAGGCCTCCCGCGAGGTGTCCCTGATCAACGCGCACTACATCTGCGACATCCATCCGAGGTCGGAGTACTTCCGGGCGATGGCCGCCAACCGGCTGGTGCCGGTGCATGTGGAGGACCTCACCGAGGCGACGATCCCGTACTGGGAACTGCGCAAGCAGGCCGACCACCTGGTGACGGGGATCGAGGACGCGTTCCTGACCGCGTACAAGAACGGCAGCTTCCAGTACCTGCTGATCGTGGCCGACCGGGTCTGATCCGGGCGGAGCGGGTGCGAGGGGCTGTGCCCGGGCCGGGGTGCACCGCCCCTCGTCCGTGTGCGGGTCACTCGCCCGCGTAGGCCTTCTTCAGTGCGGCGATGTCCAGCTTGCCCATGGAGTACATGGCCTGCGTGGTGCGCGTGGCCTTCTCCGGGTCGGCGTCGCCGATCATCTCGATCAGCCCGTCCGGGATGACCTGCCAGGACACGCCGTACCTGTCCTTGAGCCAGCCGCAGGGTCCGGGCTCGCCGCCGTTCTCGGTGAGCTTGTTCCAGTAATAGTCGACCTCCTCCTGGCCGTCGCAGTAGATCTGGAAGGAGATCGCCTCGCTGAACTTGAACTGCGGGCCGCCGTTGATGGCGACGAACTTCTGCCCGTTGGCCGTGAAGTCGACGGCGAGCACGGAGCCCGCCTCTCCCGGCCCGGCCTCGTTGTACCGGCCGACGCGCCCGATGCTGGAGTTCTTGAAGACCGACACGTAGTAGTGGGCGGCCTCCTCGGCCTGTCCGTCGAACCAGAGACACGTGGTGAAACCCTCGGTGGCCATGGGCACCTCCTGGGAGCGGGGAACGCGGTCATGTGTACCGACCGGTGCTCGCCAGGAAACTCATCGGTCGGACCACAACGGACCCGCGGACAACCGACCACCGCTTCCAGCATCCCCACCATGACCTCTCCGTGTTCCCGGCCGAACCCCGGCGTCCGCTGCGGCACAAGGCGGAGCGGGGCGCTGCCGGCCGCGGGGCCCGCGAAAAGCGCTGGCCCCGCGGGCGGGGCGTCGGCATCCTGCCTGCGTGGACGCACGGGAATTCAGGGTGGACGACCCGACGCTGCGGGACATCTTCGATCAGGACGCCGAACGGTACGAGCGGGCCCGGCCCCGCTACCCCGCCTCGCTCATCGAGGAGCTGGTCCAGGTCACGGGGGCCGGGCCCGGTGTCCGGGTGCTGGAGATCGCCCTGGGCACCGGCAAGCTCACCGTGGATCTGGCGGGATCCGGCTGTTCGATCACCGCCGTGGAGATCGGCCCGGGCATGGCCGCCGTGGCCCGCCGGCAACTCGCGGCGTACCCCGGGGTGGACGTGGTGGTCGCCGCCTTCGAAGAGTGGCGGCTGCCGCCGGAGCCGTTCGACGCGGTGGTGTGCGCGACCGCCTTCCACTGGCTCGACCCCGCCCTGCGGATGCCGAAGGCGGCCCGGGCGCTGCGCCCCGGCGGGCTGCTGGGGGTCGTGGCCACCCACCACGTGGCGGGCGGCACCGAGGACTTCTTCGCCGAGGTCCAGGAGTGCTATGAGCGCTGGGATCCGGCCACCCCGCCGGGGCTGCGGCAGACCCGCGAGTCGGACCTCGCGACCGACACCACCGAGTTCACCGGCTCCCCGCACTTCACCGACGTCGCCGTCCACGGACACGCGCAGGAGATCACGTACACCACCGACCAGTACCTCGACGTACTGCTCACCTACTCCAACCACCGCGCGCTCCCGGAGACCGCCCGGAACGGGCTGCTCGGCTGCGTGCGGGAACTGATCGACTCCCGGTACGACGGTGTCGTCACCAAACGGTACTGGCACGAGCTGATCACGGCCGTGCGCGTCGGAGGGTAGCCACCTGGTCCACGGACGGCACCGGCTCTTTTCCGCCACGTCGGGAAACGGGACGCATGCGTCGCGTCACCCCGGGTACCCGGGCTTCGAGGCACGCATGAGACGTCCGGTTCGGGGTACCCGGGCCTGGGCGATACCTGGACAGGGCCGGGGTGCCCCCGGCCGAAGAGGCAGCGCCTAACGTGAGTGACCTGGGAGAGGACATGAACACCGCCGGGATCCGGTCGGAAGCAGTGAACACCGCTCACCCCGTCGAAGCGTGGACGCCGGAGGGGGCACTGCCAGGAATCGAGGACCCGAGGACCGTCGCCCCGCGTGACGCACGCGAGCTGTCCCGTCAGTTCTTCCAGCGGCTTGGTGAGCTGGAGGAAGGCACAGCCGAGTACCAGTACGCCCGGAACACGCTCATCGAGATGAACATGTCGCTGGTGCGGTTCGCGGCGGGACGGTTCCGCAACCGGGGCGACGACATGGAGGACATCGTCCAGACCGGGATGATCGGCCTGATCAAGGCCATCGACCGGTTCGAGCTGTCGCGCGAGGTCGAGTTCACCTCCTTCGCACTGCCGTACATCGTGGGCGAGATCAAGCGGTTCTTCCGTGACACCACGTGGGCGGTGCACGTACCGCGCCGCCTCCAGGAGCTGCGCGTGGAGCTGGCCAAGGCGCGCGAGGAGCTCTCCAGCCGCCTGGACCGGGACCCGACGGTCGCCGAACTCGCCACGCTCATGAACCTGTCCGAGGAGGAGGTGGTCGAGGGCCAGCTGGCCTCCAACGGCTACAACTCCTCCTCCCTGGACGCCGCGCTGACCGGGGAGGGCCCGGAGGACGGCGAGGCGGTGCTGGCCGACTTCATCGGGGTCGAGGAGGAGGGTCTGCGGCTCGTGGAGGACTTCCAGTCGCTGGCCCCGCTCATGGCCGAGCTGAGCGAACGCGACCGGGAGATCATCCACCTCCGGTTCGTGGAGGAGGCCACCCAGGCGGAGATCGGCGAGCGGCTCGGCTGCTCCCAGATGCATGTCTCCCGCCTGATCAAGCGGATCATCACACGGCTGCGTCAGGGGATGCTGGGCGAGCTCGGCTGCGCCTGACGGCAGGGTCACGGGCGCTGCCCCGCACCGGCGCGTGGGGCGGCGCCCGTGGTGACCCGGTGACCCGAGGGGCAGTTCAGGGAGGGGCAGTTCACGGAGGGGCGGCTCACCGGGGGAAGCGCACCAGGGCGCGCACCCGCTTGCCGACCGGCACCCGTTCGGCGCTCACCTCGGCGGCCAGGGCGTGGACTATCTCCAGTCCGTGCCGGCCGACCCGCTGGGGGTCCCTGGGGAAGCGCCGGGGCAGGGCGACGCTGCTGTCGTACACGGACACCAGGACCGCGCTGTCCGTGCCCTCCAGTTCGAGGATGTACGGGCCGTTGCTGTGCCGGTCGGCGTTGGTGACCAGCTCGCTCACCACGAGGAGCAGCTCGCCGTCGGCCCGCGGGTCGATCGCGGCACACCACTCGGTCCTGAGCTGCTCCAGGAAGCGGGCCGCGAAGTCCCGCGCCTCGGCGATGCAGCCGGGCTCGCCGGTGTAGTGCGCCGCTCGTCGCAGCGGCTCCACAGGTACGTCGAAGCCAGTCGGTATCACTGCCCCGCCCAGGTGTTCGATCATGCGTTTCTCTCCAGGAGGCCGGCCCCGGCCGGTCGGTTGCATCCATGCTCGTACCCCGAGTGCGGTCCGGCAGTCCCCAGGAGTGTTCGCCGACCGCGCACACAAACGTCGCGTCGGTCACACCGCCGGCGAGCCGGGGGCGGCCGGGCTGGGCGGTGCCTGCTGGGCCGAGGACGCAACGGGCGCGGAGGACGCCGCGGGCGCGGAGGACACCGCGGACTCGGGGCCGGCCGACGGCGCCGAGGGCGGTCGGGCGGACGACGGCGGCGCGGGGGCCGGCCCCCGCGACTGCGGGGGCTGCGACGCCGGAGATTCGTTCTTCGGGGACTCCGTGCGGGGGGACCCGCTCTCGTTCTCCGGGGGCGCCGACGAGGGCGGCGCGGAGGACTGCGGCTCGGCCGAGGGCGGCTTCGAGGCCGGCGACTGCGCGGACGGGGTGTTCGAGGACGGTGAGTTCGACGGGGGCGACTCGGAGCCGTTCCCGGAGCCGGGCGGCGTCGACGGGCCGGAGGAGGCGGGCGGGTGCAGCGGGTTCGGATCGGCCGGGGGCCGCACCGGGCGGTCGTGCCGGCCGGTGTGGTCGCCCCGCCGGCGGCCGAACCAGTCGTCGTGCTCGCGGTCGAAGACGACGAAGACCTTGATGACCTGTGCGGCGGGTGCGACGACGACCACGTTCGAGGGCCGGTAGCCGGGCCAGGCGGCACCGGTGGTCCTCGGTGTGGTCTGCTGTGCGACCGGCGGGGCCAGCGGGTTTCCGCAGGCGCACCGCAGCCGGGGCACACCGTGCCCGTCGACCAGGACGGCGGTGCCCGCCTGGAGGACGGACTGGTAGGTGGTCGTCCTGCCGTCGCGGTAGCCGTGGGCGGTGACCCGGGTGTCCGCGCGCAGCTGAACGGGGGTGAGGGAGCGCAGATAGGCGGGGACGCCGGACGGCTGGACGCCGGCCTGTGAGGCGAACGCCCGGTTGCGGTCGGGCGCGCCCTGGAAGTACCTGATCTGCTGCTCGACGTCGCAGCTGGCGCTGTTCTTCGTGCCGCTGTAGAGGCCGGGCGCGCCGCCGTCGACCCCGCGCACCTCGTTCGCGGGCGCCGTCGACGCGGCCGGGGCCGCGGACAGCGGCGCGGCCGCGCTGTTCTTGGCGGTGGACTCGGTGAACGGGTCCTGGCCGGAGCTGTTGGCGGCCTGGAGGAAGACCTCGGCGTGTCTGCCCGAGCTGCCGCCCGAACGGGTGAAAACCAGGGCCAGGGCCGCGGCGACCAGCACGGCGGTGGTGAGCGTCGCGATCCGCGGCACCGACCTCCACCACGGCTGGTGCGGCTCTCCGCCCTGGCCGTCGCCGCCTGCCGGCGGCCGCGAGGGGGGTCCGGCGGGTGGTGGCCCGGAGGCCCCGGACAAGGGGCCCGCCGGGGGTCCTGTGGGGCGGCCGGACGACGGCGGTTCGACGCTCACGCGCTCATCTCCCCGGTGCGGTAAACGACAAGCACAGAAAAATGCTTCATTCGGGGCACATCCAGCCCAATGTGCGCCGGGCCGGTAGCGTCCGCAAGCCGACGCGGACGGCCCACCCGGCGGGCGGGGTGTGCGGGTGTTGCCTAGCGTGACAGCGTGCGCCCCCACATCGCCTCCGAGCGGCCGGCGGCCGCGCCGGCCGGCCGGCCGTCGGCCCGGCACGGCTGGCCGGCGGCCCTGGCCGTGGTGCTGGCCACGTCGGTCGCCATGCTGGTGGTGGCCGCCGCGGGGCTGTGGGCGGCGGGCGCGGCGGACCTGCCGAACGGCGCGTTCCGGCCGGTGGTCCTGGCGACCGTGGTGACGGCTGTCGGCGGCACCGTCGAGTTGTCGGGGAACGCCGGTGAACTGGCCCGGACGAACGCCGGGCTGACGGTCGTACCGCTGTCGGTGACGCTGGTCGGGGCGCTGGTGGCGGCCGGGGGCTTCCTGCGGCCGCTGCGGCACCGGGCGGTGGCCGGGGCCGGGGAGCTGGCCGGGTGGGCGGCCCGGATCGCGGTGCTGTGGCTGCTCGCGTCGATCGGCCTCGCGTCCGGGGCCCGGCACACTTTCGCGGTGGACGTCGGCAACGGCGTGCTCGGTGATCTCACCGGCGCGCTCGACGCAGCGCCGCGGGCCGGCTTCACGACGGACGTGCCGCGGACGGCCGGGTTCGGGCTGCTGTGGCTGGCGGGCATGCTGCTGCTGGCGCTGCTGGTGTCGCGCGGGGCGCCGCTGCCGGGGCGGCTGCTGCGCTTCCAGGCCTCGGTGCGCCCGGCGGCCTACGCGATGGTCGCCCTCGTGCTGGCGTACGTCGTGCTCGCCCTGGTGATCGCCCTGGTCACGATGGTGACCCGCGGGCATGCCAGGCAGACCCTCGCGGTGATCCTGCTCGGGCTGCCCAACCTGGCCTGGCTGGCCCTCACGCTCGGGCTCGGCGCCACCTGGAAGGGCAGGGTCGACGGCCCGTTCGGGCTGCCGGTGCCGAAGGTGCTCACCGAGGTGCTGGGTACTCCGGACATGGCGACCCTGAACCTGCGCACCATCACCGCCCACGACGGCCGCTGGTGGTGGCTGGCGTGGGCGGCGGCGGTGCTGCTGGCGGCGGCCGCGTTCCTGATGGCGGCCCGCTCCCCGGCCCGGATCCGCGCCTGGCAGCACGCCCTGCATCTGGCGGTCGCCCTCGCGCTGACGATGCTGACGCTGTGCCTGGCCGGCCGGATCGCCGCCCACTACGGCCTCGCTCTGCTCGGCATCGGCGATCTGGGCGGCAACCTGTCCGGCGAACTGCGGCTGGAGCCCGTGCTGTGGTCGGCGGTCGGCCTGGGGGTGCTGTGGGGCCTGGTCGCGGGGTTCCTGGGCGCGCTGCTGGCCCGCCCGGTGCACCGGCGGGGCGAGGTGGCGGCCTGAGAACCGGCGGCCACGCCGCCGCGGCCGAGCCGGGTCCCGGTCAGGTGGCCGGTGACCGCCTTTCCGGCCGGTTCGGCGAGCGGATCCGCGCCGCCGGACATCAGCGGTCCCCGTCGGTGGCGACCACCCGGGTCGGATCGTGACCCGGGCCGTGACCGCCCGGCTCCGCGCGGTCGGTGACGTAGGTGGACATCCGCCGCCCGTCGCCGTACAGCCAGCGGCCCCGGGCCGGGTCGTAGAGCCACATCGACTCCCCGTCGACCACCACGCCGATGCGCAGCCCGTGAGTACGACCGCGGAAGGCCTCCCCGTCGAGGCCGCCGGCGGCCAGTTCCTCGACGGCGGCCCGGTAGCCGGTGAGCGCCTCGGCGGCGCGGGCCAGCAGCGGGCGCGGGTCGGTGGCCTCGCCGGGCGGACCGCCGGTGACGGGCGGGTCGTGGGGCACGGCGACGAGGTAGCGGCCGTCGACCCAGGCGGACCAGCCGTTGGCGCAGCTGACGTGCGCCCAGTCGCCGAGGCGTTCCACGAGTTGCACCGGCAGCAGCGCGTCGAGCGGCACGGTGGGCCGGGTCGGGTCGGGGGCCTCCCAGGCGGCCATGCCGTCGGCGGGGACGACATGGGTGGGCCGGAATCCTGGCCTCGTGGTCATCGGTCGCCTACTTCCGCATCACGGCGGGTTCGTGCCGGCGCAGCAGCCGGGAGAGGACCCAGCCGAAGACGGCCGACAGCACCACCAGCATGATCATGTCGCGCAGCCACACGCCCGCCGAGTGCCGGAAGAGGGGGTCGGCGGTGAGGGGGCCGGGCACGATCCGGTGCAGTTCGACGGTGCCGGCCATGGCGCCGAGCGCCCAGCGCGAGGGCACCAGCCAGGCGACCTGTTCGAGGCCCGGGACGCCGTTCAGTTTCAGCAGGGTTCCGCAGAAGACGACCTGGACGACGGTGAGCAGCACCAGCAGCGGCATCGTCACCTCCTCCTTGCGGACCAGCGCGGAGATCAGCAGGCCGAGCATCATCGCGGTGAAGGAGAGCACGGCCACGGCGACGGTGATCTCCAGCAGGGGCGGCATCAGCACCCCCCGCCCGCCGGGCGCGTTGAGGCCGACGCCGGCCAGGCCCACCTGGGTGAGCACGATCGCCTGGAGCACGGTGATGGTGCCGAGGACGACGGCCTTCGACATCACGTACGCCGATCTGGACAGGCCGACGGCTCTCTCGCGCTGGTAGATGACGCGTTCCTTGACCAGTTCGCGCACCGCGTTGGCCATCCCGGCCAGCACTCCCCCGACGCACAGGAGGAGCAGCACGTCGGTCGCGGTGTCGGCGGTGAGCTTGTGGCCGGCGACGGCCCGGACCATCGCGCCCATCACGAAGGGCAGCCCGATCATGATGGCGAGGAAGGTGCGGTCGGCGGCCAGCGCGGCCGTGTAGCGGCGCACCAGGGTCGAGAACTGGGCGCCCCAGCTGCGGGGTCTGGGCGGCGGGGCCGTGGCCACCGGCCCGGAGCGCGGCACGACCGGCTGCGCGCTGGAGTTCACGATGTACTTCCGGTGGAGGGACGAGGCGCGGTACTCCCCCGCCCAGTCCCGGCCGGTGTCCCCTTCGAACGCCTCGAAGGCCTCGGGCCACTCGTCGAACCCGAAGAAGCCGAGGGCGTCGCCGGGCGGCCCGAAGTAGGCGGTCCGGCCGCCCGGCGCGAGGACCAGGAGCCGGTCGCACACGTCGAGGCTGAGAACGCTGTGGGTGACGACGATGACGGTACGGCCGTCGTCGGCGAGCCCGCGCAGCATGTTCATCACCGAGCGGTCCATCCCGGGGTCGAGTCCGGAGGTCGGCTCGTCGAGGAAGAGCAGGGACGGTTTGGTCAGCAGTTCCAGGGCGACACTGACCCGCTTGCGCTGGCCGCCGGAGAGGCTGTGCACGGGCTGTTCGGCGCGCTGTTCGAGGCCCAGTTCCCGGATGACCTCGTCGACCCGCCGTCGGCGCTCGGCCTTCGCGGTGTCCTCGGGGAAGCGCAGTTCGGCGGCGTAGGTGAGGGCGCTGCGGACGGTCAGCTGGACGTGCAGGATGTCGTCCTGCGGGACCAGGCCGATGCGCTGACGCAGTTCGGCGTAGTCGCGGTAGAGGTCGCGGCCGTCGTAGAGGACGGTGCCGTGCTCGGCGGGGCGCTGGCCGGTGAGCGCGTTGAGCAGGGTGGACTTGCCGGCGCCGCTCGGTCCGACCACGGCGAGCAGGCACTTCTCGCCTACCGGGAAGGAGACGTGGTCGAGCAGGATCTTGCGGCCGTGGTCGACGGCGACGGTGAGGCCCTGGACGTCGAGGGAGACCTCGCCGGTGTCGACGTACTCCTGGAGCCGGCCGTCGACCAGGCAGAACGCAAAGTGGCCGATGCCGACGACGTCCCGCGGGCCGAGCAGGGCGCGGGTGACGGCGCGGCCGTTGAGGTAGGTGCCGTTGTGGCTTTCGAGGTCGACGATCTCGTGGCCGCCGTCGGGGTGGGCGCGCAGTT
This sequence comes from Streptomyces sp. NPDC086519, assembly GCF_040686075.1. NCBI lineage: Bacteria > Bacillati > Actinomycetota > Actinomycetes > Kitasatosporales > Streptomycetaceae > Streptomyces > Streptomyces sp. NPDC086519. The sequence goes on along the minus strand of NZ_JBFBJL010000038.1, from coordinate 12,349 downwards.
CGGCGTGGTGGCGGGAGACGATCAGGTCGTCGACGACGACGTCGTTGTCGGCGGCGCGGCCGATGCGGACCGTGCGGGCCGGGAGCGGCCGTACCGAGGAGGGCTGCCGGAAGGTGCCGGTGCGGCTGGGCATGGAGACGACGGAGGGCCGGTCCGCGGCGCGCGGCGGGCGGCCGCTCAGGACGGCGGACGGCCCGTCGGCGGGGCTGCCGAAGCGGATCACCGTGCCCGGTCCGACCTCCCCTTCCCGGATGCGGCGGCCGTCGGCGTAGGTGCCGTTGGTGCTCTGCTCGTCCTCCAGCGTCCAGTGGCCCTCGACGGGCCGCAGCACCGCGTGGTGCCACGAGACCCGGGCATCGTCGATGACGATGTCGCTCAACGGGTCCCGCCCGACGCGGTAGTCACGGCCCGGGCTCATCACCGTGGATCCCGTGTCGGTCTCCAGGACGAGTTCGGGCGCGGTCGAGGCGACCGGCCGCTCCACCATGGCCAGAATTCTACCGATCTGCCCCGTTGTATGCCTGGCCAGGGCCGTCCGGGCGGTGGCTATCGCGGATCAGGCGACGGGGACGACGAGAGCCGGGATGGTGCGCTGCATCCGGAGGGCGTCGATGGACTCGGCGAGCAGTTCGTACTCGGTGGTGTCGTCCTGGACCGCGATCCGCACCAGCCGCCCGTCGGCCAGTTCGTCGGCGACCAGTTCCTGCCGGGCCACGTCGGCACACCAGGCGCGGAGCAGTCCGGGCACGTCGGAGACGGACCCCGCGACCGGGACGAGCGCCCCCTGCGGGAATCTGGGGTTCTCGGGTAAGGGGTCGAGCCGTTCCGCGATCCAGGAGGCCCGGTCCCGTAACCACCACAGCGCCAGTGCCAGGGTCGGCGCACGGTAGGTGCCGAGCGGGACGCCGATGCGTTGCCCGCCGCACATGCCGTAGGCCGTGACATGGCACAGGAATTCGTCGTGCACGATCACTCCCCCGTAGCTCGCCGGTGTGCCGTCGCGGCCGGGTTTCCGTGCGGCTCCTGTGCGGTGAAGTGCTCCTGACATTCGAGTATGTTCACTTTCGAAACACTGTCACCACATCTTTCCGGCCAGTCTCCTGGCATATTCCCGTCTCTGTTTGGCCGAAATGCGCGAGCTGTCCCGGCCGGCCTTCATTACCCGAGGGGTAATCGACCCGTCACGCGGACCGGGGCATGGTTGTCCAGGCGGGTCGCCGCAAGCCGCGATCCGCCTCCTGACCAGCAATGACAACCTCAATGGAGGCTGATTCGCCATGTCCGTGAACACCGACCGTCACCAGACCGCCGCCGCCCGCTACTTCGAGGCCTGGAACGCCACCGAGCCCGAGGCGCTCGGCAAGGCCGTCGCCGAGGCCTGGGCCCCGGAGGGCAGCTACACCGACCCGCTCGCCGATGTCACCGGACACGCGCAGATCGCGGCCGTGATCGCGGCGGCGCACGAGCAGTTCCCCGGTTTCGTGTTCCGTCCGCTCGGGGCCGTCGACGGCCACCACGACACGGCTCGCTTCGGCTGGGAGCTGGTGAACGAGGCGGACGGTTCGGCTCCGGTGGCCGGTTTTGACGTGGTGACGCTCGGTGAGGACGGCCGGATCCTCCGGGTACTGGGCTTCCTGGACCGGGTTCCGGCCGGGGCGTGAACCGCCGCCCGCGATGAGTTCGCGCGCTCGCGGCGGTCTCCCCGACGAGAGAGACCACCGCGAGCGGAGGACCGGCATGCGTACGACCCCGCGGCCGGACGCGGGGGTTCACCGCCGTGCTGCGCCGCACCCCCCGCCGACGGCGGCCGGACCGGCGCGGTCCGGCCCGGGTCCGCCGCGCTCTTCGGCACCCGGGGCCTCGCCAGGATCCGCGGGACGGCCGACGGGGCCCCTTCCGGAGTTCGCCCTGGGCGACGGCGGGCACGAGCTTCCCGTGCGGGCCGGCGCGTCCGCGGGGCGGCCCGGAAGGGTGAGGGGGACACGGTGTGCGCCCGCCTCACCGGACGCGTCACCGGTTGACGGGCACGCCGGTCACCGGCCTGGCGACCGCACCGGTCACCGGTTGACGACCGCGCCGGTCACCGGTTGACGATCGCGTCGATCCGGGCCAGTTCCTCCGCGTCGAAGTCGAGGTTCCGAGTGGCGCCGACGCAGTCCTCGACCTGCTGCGGGCTGCTCGCGCCGATCAGCGCCGAGGTCACCCGGCCGCCGCGCAGCACCCAGGACAGGGCGAGCTGGGCCAGGGTCTGGCCGCGCTCCTTGGCGACCTCGTCGAGGTCGCGCAACTGGGCGACCAGGTCCTCGGTGACCGCGTCCGAGTTCAGGAACGGGCTGTCGCTCGCGGCCCGCGAGCCCTCGGGGATGCCGTCGAGGTAGCGGCCGGTGAGCAGGCCCTGCTCCAGCGGGGAGAAGACGATGGAGCCGACCTGGAGCTCGTCGAGGGCGTCCAGGAGGCCCTCGGTCTCCGGGCGCCGGTCCAGCATCGAGTAGCGCGGCTGGTGGATGAGGAGCGGGGTGCCCAGCTCGCCCAGGATCCGGGCGGCCTCGCGGGTCTGCTCCGCCGAGTAGTTGGAGATGCCGACGTAGAGCGCCTTGCCCTGCTGGACCGCCGAGTGCAGGGCGCCCATCGTCTCCTCCAGCGGAGTCTGCGGGTCCGGGCGGTGCGAGTAGAAGATGTCGACGTAGTCCAGGCCCATCCGGGTCAGGGACTGGTCCAGCGAGGACAGCACGTACTTGCGCGAACCCCACTCGCCGTACGGGCCGGGCCACATCAGGTAGCCCGCCTTCGTGGAGATGACCAACTCGTCGCGGTAGCCCGCGAAGTCCGCCTTGAGTGCCTCCCCGAACGCGGACTCGGCGGCGCCGGGCGGCGGACCGTAGTTGTTCGCCAGGTCGAAGTGGGTGACGCCGAGGTCGAAGGCGCGGCGCAGGATGGCGCGCTGGGTCGTCACGGGCCGGTCGGGCCCGAAGTTGTGCCACAGGCCGAGCGACAGCGCGGGGAGCTTCAGGCCGCTGCGGCCGCTGCGGCGGTAGGGCATGTCGGCGTAGCGGTCGGGGTGTGCGGTGTACAACGCGACTCCAGAGGGGTTGGCACAGGATCCACCGGTTCCACTCTTTCCCGAGCCGCGGGCAGTGGTCCAACAGGAGAATCCGATGGAATTGTGCGGCTAGTCTTCTCAATCATGGAACTGCGCCACCTCCAGCATTTCGTCGCCGTCGCCGAGGACCAGCACTTCACCCGGGCCGCCGAACGGCTGATGGTGTCCCAGTCCGGTCTGTCGGCGTCGATCCGGGCCCTGGAGCGGGAGCTGCGGGCGCCGCTGTTCGTGCGGACGACCCGCAGGGTGACGCTGACCGAGGCGGGCCGGGCGCTGCTCGGCGAGGCGGAGCGGATCCTCGCCCAGGTGCGCTCCGCGCACGAGGCGGTGGCCGCCGTGCAGGGCGTGCTGCGCGGGACACTCGCCCTGGGCACCGAGCAGTGCATCGCCGGGGTGCACGTGGCGGGGCTGCTCGCCGCGTTCCGGCGCCGGCACCCCGATGTGGAGATCCGGCTGCGGCAGGCCGGTTCTGGCGCGCTCGCCGAGGAGGTGGCGGCGGGCCGCCTGGACCTGGCCTTCGCCTACCGCACCCAGGACGACACCGACCAGCTGCGCTCGGTGTCCCTCACCGGCGAGCCGATGACCGTGCTGTGCCATCCCAGCCACCGGCTGGCGACGGGCGGCGCGGCCGTGACCCCGCAGGACCTCGGCGGCGAGGTGTTCGTCGACTTCCACCCCGACTGGGGGCCGCGCCGCACGACCGACGCGGCCTTCGCCTCGGCGGGCGTGCGGCGGACGGTCGCGCTGGAGGTCAACGACGTGCACAGCCTCCTCGACCTGGTCGACGAGAACCTCGGCGTCGCCGTCGTCCCCCGCCACTTCCGTCACAAGCGGCCCGCGCTGGCCGCGCTCGCGCTCAAGGACACGGACGAGAGCGCGTACGAGACGGTCGCCCTGCTGCCGCCCGAGACGGCCACCAGCCCGGCGGCCCGGGCACTGATCACCCTCCTCGAAACAGGGGGCCTGGCAACACCCCCCGACGGGCCCTGCCCCTCCTGACCCCGCGGCCCCCTGCCGGCCCGGACTCGTGAACGAAGCCGCCGGTCTGCTGGTCCTCGCCGCGCGGGACTTCGCGGGCGAGCCACCCGGCCCGGGTGTGCCTGCCGGCCCGGGTGTGCCTGCCGGGCCGGGTGTGCCTGCCGGGCCGGGTGGCGCCGGGATTTCACGGAAGTTGGATTCGGGACGCATGGCGACCGCCGATGAGCGATCGTGGTCGCATGCATGCAAGGGACATCCTCATCGACGGCTTCGGCCGCATCCAGGAAGAAGTCCACGCCGCCCTCGACGGCCTCGACCCCGACCTGCTCAACAGGCGCCCGGCGCCCGACGCCAACTCCATCACCTGGCTGGTCTGGCACCTCACCCGGATCCAGGACGACCACGTCGCCGCCGCCTTCGACCTCGACCAGGTGTGGCTGACCCAGGGCTGGGAGAAGCGTTTCGGCCTCGACCTGCCGCCCCGTGACCACGGGTACGGCCATACGCCCGCCGACGTCGCCAAGGTCACGGTGGACTCCGCCGGGCTGCTGACCGGCTACTACGACGCGGTGCACGAACAGACCCTGGGGGTGCTGCGCGAGCTTCCCGCGAAGGACCTCGAACGGATCGTGGACACCCGCTTCGATCCGCCGGTCACGCTGGGCGTACGGCTGGTGAGCGTCCTGTCCGACGACCTTCAGCACGTCGGACAGGCCGCCTATCTGCGGGGGCTGGTTCAGAGCGCGGAGGCGTAGCCCGGCAGCACGACGTCCTCGATGAGGGCCCTGCGCTCGTCGAACGGGATGAACGCGCTCTTCAGGGCGTTCACCGTGACCGTGCGCAGGTCCTCGACGGTCCAGCCCGCCTCGGCCACGAGGAGGGACATCTCCCGGGTCATCGTCGTCCCCGAGACCAGCCGGTTGTCGGTGTTGAGGGTGATCCGGAACCCCAGCTCCCGCAGCGCGGTGATCGGGTGCTCGGCGATCGAGGTGGCGCAACCGGTCTGGAGGTTGGAGGTGGGGCACATCTCCAGGGCGATCCGGCGGTCGCGCACCCAGCTCGCGAGGCGGCCGAGCTTGCCGTCCACGATGTCCTCGGTGATGCGGACGCCGTGCCCGATGCGCTGGGCGCCGCACGCCGTGACCGCCTGGTGGATGCTGGGCAGGCCGAACGCCTCACCGGCGTGGATGGTGAACGGCACGCTCTCGCCGCGCAGCAGCTCGAAGGCTTCGAGGTGGTCGGCGGCCGGGAAGCCGTCCTCGGCACCGGCGATGTCGAAGCCGACGACCCCGGCGTCCCGGTAGGCGACGGCCAGCTCGGCGGCCTCGCGGACCCGGTCGAACATCCGCATGCCGCAGAGCAGGGTGCCGACGCGCACGGGCGTGCCGGCGGCGGCGGCCTTCGCCATACCGGCGGCGAGCCCCTCCTGCACACTCTCCACGACCTCGTGCAGTGTGAGGCCGCCCTTCACGTTCAGCTCGGGCGCGTAGCGCACCTCGCCGTACACCACCCCGTCGGCGGCCAGGTCGAGGACGTACTCCTCGGCGACACGCCGCAGCCCCTCCTTGGTCTGCATCACCGCGAGGGTGTGCTCGAAGGTGGCTATGTAGCGGACCAGGTCGCCGGAGTCGGCGGCCTCGACATACCAGGCGGCCAGCTCGTCCGGGTCGCCGGTGGGCAGGGTGTGACCGATCTCGGCCGCGAGCTCGACGAGGGTGGCGGGGCGCAGGCCGCCGTCGAGGTGGTCGTGCAGGACGGCCTTGGGGAGGCGTCGGATCACGTCTGCGTCTACGCGCGTAGCAGTCATGGTGGAGCTGTCCTCGGCAGGTGGTTCGGAGCGGTCGGGTCAGGCGGCGGGCTGGAGCAGGTCCCAGCGGTTTCCGTAGAGGTCCTGGAAGACGGCGACACTGCCGTACGGCTCGTGGCGCGGCTCCTCCAGGAAGGTCACACCGGCGGCGGTCATCCGGGCGTGCTCGCGGGCGAAGTCGTCGGTGTGCAGGAAGAACCCGACGCGGCCGCCCGTCTGGTCGCCGACCCGGGCGCGCTGGTCCTCGTCCTTGGCACGGGCGAGCAGCAGCCCGGTGCCGTGTCCTTCCGCGCCGGGCTCCACGACGACCCAGCGGGAGCCGTCGGGCCGCGGCGTGTCCTCGACCAGCCGGAACCCGAGGGCCTCGGTGTAGAAGCGGATCGCCTCGTCGTAGTCGCCGACGACAAGGGTGACCAGGGCGACGCGTCGCATGGGGGCCTTTCGGTGGGGCGGTTAGCGGGAGAGGTTATACGTAAAACGCGGGGGATGCCAATCCCTTCTCCGCGAGGGCACCTCCTTGGCAGGCGTCTGCCGCAGCGCCCCGTCAGGGGGCGGGGCTGTTTCGACAAACGGTGTGCCGCCGCCCGGGCGCGACCAGCCTCAACGGACCAGCGCCTGCCGGACGGCGCCCGGAACTACCGCTCCGCTTCCCCCTGCGCGACCTCCACCCGATGATGGAAGTCGATCATCCCGGTCGCGGAGGCGACACACGACAACCCGGCGCACGCCACCAACAGCGCCGCGGCCCACCCCCCGGCCCGCCGCCCACGCTCCACCGCCAGCAGCGCCTGCACCCGCCGCGGCACCGGCCCGGACGCCGCGCCCGACACGAACGCCGGCCGCTCGGCGGCCCCGCCCTGTCCCGCCAGCGCCGCCCGGGCGATGGCACGGGCCGTCAGCCGCCGGTCCCCCACCGCGCTCGCCGCGGCCTCGTCGGCGGCCCGCTCCACGGCCAGCCGGACGACGTCCCGGACCCGCCGCAGCGCCGGGTGGCAGTGCGCCGCGAGCTCTGCCGCGGCGAGGAAGAAGTGGTGGCCGCCCCTGTTGTGCGCCCGTTCGTGCGCGAACAGCGCCTCCCGCTCGGCCGCGTCGAGACTGCGCAGCATTCCGGTGGTGACGACGATCCGGTGCGGGCGTCCGGGCAGCGCGTACGCGTCCGGGCACGGCGAGTCGACGACGCACAGGTCACCCGCGGCCGGCCCGCGCCCCGCCTGCGTGCGGGCCGCACGGAAGGCGCGCGTCTGCCGGAGCACCGACCGCGCGAGGGACCAGACGCACACCGCGAGAGCGCCGACCGAGAGGGCCGCGAGCGGCAGCACGAAACCGTCGGAGGCGGTGTGCAGGGGCCGGACCAGCTCACCGAGCGCGGCGAAGAACGGCAGTGTGAGCAGCCCGGTGAGGAAGAACGCGCCGAGCGCGGCCAGGGAACAGCCCGCGAGGGTGACGGCCGAGGCGGTGACCGCCCAGAGCGCGGCGACGGGCGCCAGCCGGTCGAGGGCCCGCCGGGCGAGCGCCGGCAGGGCGAACGGCAGCAGCAGGGGCAGGATCAGCAGCGCGGTCATGACGTACCCGGTTGCTCGCCGGATTCGAGCAGGGTCCTGAGAACGCGCTCGTCGTCGGGGCTGAGCTGGGCGACGAAGCGGGCGAGCACGGTCTCCCGGTCGTTGTCCCGGTCGAGTTCGGTGTGCATCCGCTTCGCGGTCAGGCCCTGCGCGTCCTGGACGGGGACGTAGGCGTAGCCGCGCCCCTGGCGGTGCCGTTCGACCACGCCCTTGTCGTGCAGCCGGGTCAGGATCGTGGTCACGGTCGTGCGGGCCAGGTCCGTGCCGAGGCTCCGCTGCACCTGTCCGGGGGTCTGGGGCGCACCGGCGGCCCAGAGAGCCGCCATGACGCTCGCCTCCAGTTCGCCGGCGGGCCGGCGTTCGTCCTTCCCGTCGGCCATGGAAGGTTCCTCACCCTTCTTCGTCCTCGGTCCGCGGACCGTCCACGGCAGTGTAGTCAGCCCGGCGGCGGCCGCCGGGCGTGCGCCCATTATGCGAGGGGCCGCCGCCGGCCGGCCGGGGAATCCTCCCGCTGGGCGCGCGGTACCGGAGACCTGGGACGCGGGCCCGAGGCGCGGCACGGGTCCGGCCGGCAGGTTCGCCGCCATGAAGATCACGAGCCCGGCCCGTTCCCCGGGCGGCGCAAGCACGACGTGCTCTCCCGTCCGGAACGGGAGACGGACATCTGGGTGGCCACGGCGGACGGCGCCGGGCTGCCGTGTCTCGTCCCGCTCCGGTTCGTCTGGCACGCGGACGCGGGGTGGCTGTCCACCCGGATCACCAGTCCGACCGGCCGCAATCCGCGCGACGGCGGCCGGGCCCGGCCCGCGCTCGGCGACACGGGGGACGTCGTGCTGCTCGACGGGGAGGTGACCGTCTTCTCCCCGGCGGACGTGCCGGAGCCGGCGGCCGAGGCGCTGCGGGCGAAGACCGGCTGGGACCCGCGCGGGGACAGCCCGTCGTACGCCTTCTTCCGGATCCGGCCGTACGCGGTGCAGGCCTGGCACGGGGAACACGAGCTGCGCGGCCGGCACGTGATGCGGGACGGGGTGTGGGCGGTCTGAGCCGGAGCGTCAACCGGCGCTGGTGCGCAGGGCGTCGAGCCGGGCCAGCTCGTCCTCGGTGAGCCGGATGGCGCCGGCCGCCACGTTCTCGGCCAGGTGGTCCGGGTTGCCGGTGCCGGGGATGGCGAGGACGTGCGGGCCCTGGTGCAGGGTCCAGGCGAGGCGGATCTGGGCGGCGGTGGCGTCGTGGGCGCGAGCGACGGCGAGAACCTCCTCGTCATGGTGGTCAGTAGCGCCGAGCGCCCCGCCGTCGCCCGCGACGGCGAAGAACGGTACGAAGGCGATGCCCCGTTCGCCGCAGACGCGGACCAGTTCGCCGGTGGCCGGGTCCGTCGAGTCGAGTCCCCAGCGGTTCTGTACGCACACCACGGGGGCGATGGCCAGCGCCTCGTCGAGATGGCGCACCTCGACGTCGGAGACGCCGAGATGCCGGATCAGCCCGGCCTCACGCAGTTCGGCGAGGGCGCCGAAGTGCTCGGCTATCGAATCCTGGCGCATCCGGCGGAGGTTGACGACGTCGAGATGGTCGCGGCCGAGCTGGCGCAGGTTCTCCTCGACGTGCCCGCGCAGCTGGTCGGGCCGGGCGGAGGTCGCCCACTCCCCCGAGTAGTCGCGGTAGGGGCCGACCTTGGTGACGATGACGAGGTCGTCGGGGTACGGAGACAGGGCGGTGTTGATGAGTTCGTTGGCCGAGCGCAGGGCGGAGAAGTAGAAGGCGGCCGTGTCGATGTGGTTCACGCCGAGTTCCAGGGCCTTGCGCAGGACGGCGATCGAGCGGTCGCGGTCGCTCGGGGTGCCGTGGTGGAAGGCGGCGCTGCCGGTCAGCCGCATCGCGCCGAAGCCGAGGCGGTGGACGGGCAGGTCGCCGAGTTCCCAGGTACCGAAGGCGTCCGCGGTGATCGTTTCGGAGGTCATCGACGGAGTCTGGCACACGGACCTGACGAGGGTCGGCGGAAGCAGGAGGCGGCCGCGGTGGGGGGTGTGAGGCGCACCCAGACCGACTTGGTCTGTACCGGTCAAGGGGGTAGGTCAGTCACCTCGGCCCGGTCCGGTGACCGACCTGGCTCACGCCTGATCAGCCGGTGAGTTCGGCCCGTCGCCGGGTCAGGTGGGCCCGTTCGGGCAGGCTGTCGGTGAGCGCGATGGCGGCGCCGTACTCCGCCACCGCCTCGGCGTCCCGGCCCAGCCGGCGCAGCAGGTCGGCGCGGACGGCGTGCAGCACGTGGTATCCGGGCAGGTCGAGCGCGTCGACCAGGTCCAGCGCCGCGGCCGGCCCCGCGACCTCGGCGACCGCGACCGCCCGGTTCAGCGCGACGACCGGGCTCGCGGCGACGGCCATGAGCTGGTCGTACAGTCGCAGGATCTGCCCCCAGTCGGTGGCCTCGGCGGTGGGCGCGTCGCTGTGTACGGCGTTGATCGCGGCCTGGATCTGGTAGGGCCCGGGCCGGTTGCGGCGCAGGCACCGCCGGACGAGATCCTGCCCCTGCGCGATCAGCTCCCGGTCCCAGAGCCCGCGGTCCTGCTCGGGCAGCGGCACCAACTCGCCCCCGGCCGGCTCCCGGGCGGGCCTGCGGGCCTCGACGAGCAGCATCAGCGCGAGCAGCCCGGCGGCCTCGGGCTCGTCCGGCATCAGCTCGTACAGCAGCCGCCCCAGGCGCACGGCTTCGGCGCACAGCGCCGGATCGCGGCCGTAGCCCTCGTTGAAGACGAGGTAGACGACCGCCAGCACGCCGTTCAGCCGGTCGGGGAGGTCGGCGTCCTTCGGCACCCGGTAGGGGATCCCCGCGTCGCGGATCTTCGCCTTGGCGCGCACCAGGCGCTGGGCCAGGGTGGGTTCGGGGACCAGGAAGGCGCGGGCGATCCGGGCCGTGCTGAGCCCGCCGAGCAGGCGCAGGGTCAGAGCGACCCGGGACTGCAGGGCCAGCGCGGGGTGACAGCAGGTGAAGATCAGCCGGAGCCGTTCGTCGCGCACTGGGCCCTCCTCGGCCGGTGGGTCGGGCGCGTACAGCCGGGCGGCCTCGGCATGCCGGGCGTCCCGGGAGGACTCTCGGCGCAGCCGGTCGAGCGCCCGGTTGCGCGCGGTGGTGATGATCCAGCCGGCCGGGCTCGGCGGCACACCGGTGCCGGGCCACCTGTCGAGCGCGGTGGCGAAGGCGTCCTGGACCGCTTCCTCGGCGAGGTCGATGTCGCCGAGGAAGCGGACGAGGACCGAGACCGCGCGCCCGTACTCGGCGCGGAAGACGGCCTCGACATCGGCGGCGTCCGCCATCAGGGCTGGTCCACGAAGGGCCGTACCTCGATGGGGAGGGTGGTGGCGAGAGCGGCCTTGCGTCCCCACTCCAGGGCGGCGTCGAGGTCCTCGGCGCGGATCAGGCAGAGCCCGCCCAGGTACTCCTTGCCCTCGGCGAAGGGCCCGTCGGTGATCAGTACGTCGCCGCCCTCGGGCCGCAGCATCGTGGCTGTCTCCGGCCCGTGCAGCCCGCCCGCGAAGACCCAGGCGCCGGCCGCGCGCAGCTCGTCGTTGAACGCCTCGACGTCGCGCATGATCGCGGCGAGCGCGTCGGGCGGGGGCGGGGTGGCGCCGGCGGGCTGGACCACGCTGAGCAGGTAGTGCTTCATGATGTTCTCCTCGGTCGTCGTGAGGCGGCGGGTGTTCTCGCCTTCTACACGAACGACAGTCCCCCGGTTCGACACCGCACGCCGGGAAGCCGGAAGAATCTTCCGCATGACCGTCGCCGCGCATCCGCTCGCCGAGCGGCGGGATCGACGGGATCGACGACGGGATCGACGGGGAAACGTGTTGCGTATCGCACACAGTGGTGCACCAAATAGAACGCACCCCCTTGACCCGCCGACCACCTCGCCTGGACCATGTTGCGTATCACTCATATCGTTGCGCGATGCGCATCCTGGGAGGGTGTCATGTCTCCTCGACCGAAGCCCGGCCACGAGTTCGTCCTCACCCTTTCGTGCCCCGACCGGGCCGGTCTGGTCCACGCCGTCACCGGCTTCCTGGTCGGCCACCGCGGCAACATCCTGGAGAGCCAGCAGTTCGACGACCGGTTGCAGGACCGCTTCTTCATGCGGGTGCACTTCGAGGTCCCGGACGGCGCCGTCTCGCTGGAGGAGCTGCGCACCGGTTTCGTCCCGGTGGCCGAAGAGCACCGGATCACCTGGCGGCTGAACGACGCCTCGACCCCGACCCGCACCCTGATCATGGTGTCGAAGTTCGGCCACTGCCTCAACGACCTGCTCTTCCGCAGGTCCACGGGCGCGCTCAACATCGAGATCCCGGCGATCGTCTCCAACCACCGCGACTTCGAGCCGCTGGCCCGCACCTACGGCATCCCTTTCCACCACATCCCGGTGACAGCCGACACCAAGGCGGAGGCGGAGGCCCGGCTGCTGCGTCTCGTCGGCGAGCTGGACGTCGACCTGGTGGTGCTCGCCCGGTACATGCAGATCCTCTCCGACGACCTGTGCAAGCGGCTCGACGGCCGGGCCATCAACATCCACCACTCCTTCCTGCCGAGCTTCAAGGGAGCCCGGCCGTACGTCCAGGCGCACCACCGCGGCGTCAAGCTGGTCGGCGCCACCGCGCACTATGTGACGCCCGATCTGGACGAGGGCCCGATCATCGAGCAGGACGTCGTCCGGGTGAGCCACTCGCACGCCCCGGACGAGCTGGTCGCGCTCGGCCGTGACGTGGAGGCCCAGGTGCTGGCCCGCGCCGTGCGGTGGCACAGCGAGAGCCGGGTGCTGGTCAACGGCCGCTGCACGGTCGTCTTCCGCTGACGGCCGGCGGCCCGGACGGCGAATCGCGAACGGCGGGCCGGCACCCACTCGGGGTGCCGGCCCG